>NZ_JAEHBN010000039.1:0-8527 GCF_016483605.1 Bacillus cereus group sp. N11 | reverse complement strand
TGTTTGTTTCGTTCAGTTTTCAAAGAACTACTTGGTCGCTCATTTGCGACTCCCTTATGTTAACATCTTCATGTTTCGATGTCAACTAAGTTTTTTATTTCGTTTGTCGTTTTCTGCGTTATTGCATCGGCGACTTGTTCTATATTACACTTCTAACCCTTAATCGTCAATACCTTTTATGTTTTTTATTTTATAAATTATAAACCTCTTAATTTCTAATCCATCCCTAGAGATTCTAAAACTCCTTTAGTTAAATTAATAATCGGCAATTTATAACCTTTAGCTTAATACTAATACTTTTCTAAAGAATGAATGTCAGGCTAAGTAAATATATATTAAGGGTAGTAGTGCACCCGAGCTAAAATTACCATTTTCCCCTCTCGCTTATCTCTAGGGGGATTATAAATAAAATACTTCCTTATCTTCTTTTCCTTTACTAAGTCGATAGAAAGGTAAAGAAATCTAATAAACTTAGGAGGCGTTATGAAATGCATGTTAATAAGAAAATCATTTATGTATCCCATGATGCCCATTTCCACGGAGCACAGCTGCTTTCTTTACATACTATTAAAGCTCTTAAAGAAAACTTCGATTACTCCGTCGCAATTATTTCTATTGGATCAGGCATTTTAATCCCCGATTTTCAAAAATATGGTCCTGTTTATTGCTTAGAGGAAGACTACCCCACGGAAGAAACGGTCGAATTATTAATAAAGACTTTATTATCACAAGACTATACCATTGCCATATGCAGTACGGTCATAAGTGGTGATATGGTTGCATTACTAGCTAGGCACAATATAAAAGTTATTTCGTTAATACATGAATTACCGCATTTAATACAACAGTACTCTGCCGAAGGAAAAGCTAGAAACATTGCTGAATCTGCTTACAAAATTGTCTTCCCTTCACAATACGTATATGAAAAATTCCTTACAATCACGCAATTAGATCATCAAAAATGTCACATTCTCCCTCAAGGTTTATTTAACCACAATCCTTATAAGAATAATATTACAGTGGCTAGAAATGAATTACGCAAAAAACTCAACCTGCCTCTAGATAGTAAAATTATTTTAGGTGTAGGTTTCGCCGATTATCGAAAAGGAATAGATTTATTCTCATTTATCGCTTACTCAGTAAGAAAGGTTCATACTAATATTCATTTTATTTGGGTAGGGAGAACAGATGTTCACCTTATGGATACTCTATCACCAAGATATAAAGCACATTTCACATTAGTTGATCCTACTCCAGATATCGGTTTATATAATGCCGGGGCTGATTTATATTTATTAACCTCAAGGGAAGACCCTTTTCCAAATGTTGTTTTAGAAGCATTAGATACAAAGGTTCCTGTTATAGGTTTTAAAAATGCTGGAGGTTTTGAGGATGTTGTTACAGAAAAAACCGGTGCCTTAGTAGACTTTTTAAACTTACCAAAAATGGTCGAAAGAATATATGAACTTATTGGAGATGAAGAGTTACGCTTACAAAAGGGGAGCTTTGGCCAAGAGCTCATTGAAAAAAACTTTAATTTTCTTAATTACATTTATCAATTATTAGCGCTTCTCGAACATAATTACAAAAAAATAAGTGTAATTGTACCAAACTATAATTATGAACACTACTTACCTGACCGAGTCAGATCAATATTAAACCAAACCTACCCCCTTTACGAACTAATTTTCCTAGACGACGCCTCTACTGACAATAGCGTATCAACATTTGAAAAGCTGCTCTCAAAAGAAAATAAGCCTCATCTGAAAGTTCAACGAATTATTAACGAAAAAAACTCTGGTTCTGTATTTAAACAATGGATAAAAGGAGTCTCCGCAGCAACCGGTGATTATATTTGGATCGCAGAATCAGATGACTTATGTGAGAAGACATTTTTACAAGAGGTGATACAAGGATTTCATATAAATAACAAGGTTACCTTAAGCTACACACAATCAAAACAAATAGACGAACAAGGAAATGTAATGGCTGATCATTATTTAAATTACACAAATGATATCGATAAAGAAAAATGGAAAACCCCCTATTTTCGAAAAGGCATAGATGAAATACAAGATACGTTACTTATTAAAAACACTATACCTAATGTCTCAAGTGTAGTGTTTAAAAACATAGATATAAAAAACACAGAAAAACAACTAGCAAAATTTAAAATTGCTGGTGATTGGTTTTTCTATGTTTCCATCCTGCAAGAGGGACATATTCACTTTAATCCAAAGTCCCTAAACTATCATAGACGACATACAAATAGTGTAACGAAAACAGAAGATTCATATTCTCATTATAATGAAGTTGTACAAATGCAGAATTTCATTAAAAAGAACTTTACTATCGACGATATTTCTAAAATGAAGATGTATACATATAGAAAATACCTAAAAACATACTTGAACATTTAACCTTGAACTTTATTTACTATCCGCATTTTTATAAGACGCTACTATTATTTAGGGGGAATACTCTTTGAAAGCATTTATAGAGGAAAATAAAAACTTAATTTCTCAAATCGCAAACAACTACAATGTAAACGCAAATATCCATCCTGAGGATCACATTTTTCAGTTCCTTGTCACTAATCCAGTCTTTCCTTCTAAAAAAGAAGCGATAGATTATTATTTTAAAGATGGACAAAAATCAGCACAAATACTCTTAGACTTAATTACTTCCTTTTATCCTACTGCAGACAATCCAATTAAATTATTAGAATTTGCATCTGGATATGGCTGCGTAACACGCCATTTATTAAATCTACAAGCAAACTTGAGTATAACTGCTTGTGATATACATGAAGAAGCTATTACTTTTATTGAAAACACATTAAATCATTCTTCTATATTATCTCACCCTGAACCTGAACATTTAAAATTGGAAACTTCTACGTACGATATTGTTTTTTGTTTATCCTTTTTTTCTCATATGCCTGATACAACTTGGTTTCGTTGGCTTCAAACATTGTATAGTGCTGTTTCACCTGGTGGTTTATTCATTTTCACCACCCATGGGTATCAAAGTAAAAAATACTTTGGATTTCCAAATTTAAATGAACAAGGCTATTGGTTCCTTCCTTCTAGTGAACAATTCGATTTAGATGTTAACCAATATGGCCAAACGATAGTTAGCCCCTCTTACGTGTGTGACAAAATTAAGTTATTACCCTATAACCCTATCATTAAAAAATACACTGAAGGGTTTTGGTGGGATCATCAAGATCTTTGGGTAATAAAAAAAGAAGTAAAATAATAAACCATGCTCTGCTTATATAAGTAGAGCATGGTTTATTATTTTTTACTATATAAGAACTCTTCAATCCATAACTTATTTAATCTAATTCCACTTTTGAAATCTATTTTAGGTTCCCAATTAAATTCTTGTCTCACCTTATCTATATTTAAAATGATTTTTTGAACATTTTCTTGTTTTGGTTTATAACAGATAAAGTCTACTTTTCTTTCTGTTATTTTCTCCAATTCCACTATAATTCGTTTTAAAGAAAGACCTTTGCCACTTCCTATATTATATACACAAGATTTCAATCGATTTAATTGTGATAGTTGTATAGTAATTTCAACTAAATCATCGATATAAATATAATCTCTAATAATCTCTTGTGGATTCCCGTATATATTAATCCTTTCATTACTAAGATGTTGGTACAAAAAACAATTTATTGCCCCAACTTTCTTTAAAGGATTTTGATATTTCCCATATGGATTAGAGTATCTACATACAACATAGTCGATGCCGTAGTTTCGCTTATAAAAATACAAATAATTCTCAAGCGAAACTTTTGTGATTCCATATGGAGAAAGTGGTTTCAACGGATGCTTCTCATCAATAGGCAAATATTCAGGTTCCCCATAAACTGTACCCCCTGAAGATGCTAATACAATTTTTTTAATACGAAAATCTTTAACACTTTCCATGAAATTAAGAAAAAAAAGGCTACTGTTAATATCCCCAAAAATATCTTCGATGGAAGTTGCTACATTAGACGTCGCAGCTAAATAAATAATAATATCCACATTCACTAAAGCTTTATATATATCTTCAACATTTTCTAAATCACCTTTAATAAATTCAACTTCATTTATAATATTTCGAGGGAAATTATTTATATGCCTGGAAAATACTTTTACATTTTGCCCCTGTTCTAATAAACCTAACGTGAGGTTAATACCAATGAAACTATTTCCACCTACTATTAAATAATTATTCTTCCTCATAATATCCTCTCTCTAGTAAGCAATTTTTTTACTCTTCACACCTAGAAATGCAAATACATGAACTCGATCATTGTTATTATTCATCCTCTTGTAATTGTATGCCCCTTATACATTTTCATTATCTTTATTTTATATTTTCATTTTAGAATCACTATCTTATCTAAAATGTCCGAAAAAACACTTATAATATTTACTCACCCCCATGAATATAGTTTATTAATAAAAAATCAACCTTCTCTTCCTATATTTCCACTCGTGTATTCCATTTAAAGATGCTTCTACATACACAAAACTCTCGAAAAAGGAGTACAGAACTCATGAAAAATATAAATCAAAAACTTTTAAACCATGTAATTCTACATAAAGATCGAATTCCACACTTCCATAAAGACTTTCCCCTTATATTATTTTGGAGTCATAGAAGCGGATGCACCGCATTAGCTAATTGGTTCTTTTTTCAAATTGGATTATATACTGAAGCAAAGAAATACAATGACTTTATTCATTACTATGAGTTCTGGGTATACAAAAACAAAGAAAATTACATACCTGAGTTACAAAATGTTCTTCTAAAAGGGAAAAAAGATGTTTGTAAACTCGTACGAAATCCCTATACAAGGGCCGTTAGCTCATTTCTATTACTTGCTGACAATCCATATGCTAGCCCACAATGGGAAAGTATCCGAAAATGTTTTTATAATGACAAATATAGTAATGAAGGAATATCATTTAAACAATTTTTATATTACGTTCAAGCACTTGGTCCCAACTCCCTAGTAATGGATATACATTTTAGTCAGCAATATGTTCAGGGGGAAGAAGCCTTCATCCAACGCTACATACCTTTAGAAGATTTTAATAAGCAAATTCCCAAAATAGAAGACGAATACGGTTTAATTAAGTCCGGCCTAGCCATACTTACGAATTCAGATCATCATCGCACTCATAAGATGATGTATGAAGGCAGCTATGCAGAACTTAGCATTACAGATGAAGCCTTCCCCCGATTTCCAACATATAAAAGCTTTTACGATAAAGAAACTATGGATTTAGTTACAGAAATATATGCACAGGACTTTGAAATGTATCCATACAAGAAAGGGATATTTTAAGTCTATACATTCTTCAATGAATAAAAGCGAATGTCTCGCATAGCATAAATTGACACTGTAATTCGCGCGAGATTATCCCTCAGCTGGTTATCCCCTTCTATCAATCGTACTTGTATGAGTTTCCTAATTTTCAGCCACTCTCTTTGATTCCTTTGATTGTTGAAGTGTGTCATACTATCCATCAACACATTGCATTTAAAACAGGAGTGATGTCATGTGGAAGACAATTTGAAACACAATACTGGGTACTGCGTTATTTGCGAGAAGGAAACTACATTTATAGAACATAATGATTGGCTTAGAGATCATTACTTATGTTCTACATGCCAATCTATACCAAGGCAGCGAGCTTTAATCCATGTTTTAAATACATTTTTTCCAAAATGGAATTCCTATAATATCCACGAATCCTCTCCTGGAGGAATTACAACTCAGCTACTAATAAAAAACTGTAAAAACTATACATATTCTCAATACTTTAAAAACTATCCTCTCGGCCAATACTTTCAAGGAATTAGATGTGAAAATTTAGAAGACATGACCTTCCCCAGTGAATCTTTTGATTTATTCATTACTCAAGATGTTTTTGAACATGTCATGACGCCAAACAAGGCATTTAAAGAAATAGAACGAGTATTAAAACCTGGTGGTGCTCATGTATTTACTGTCCCTTGGTATCATACACTCACAAAGACTGTGCAAAGAGCAAGAGTGAATAAAGAAGTAATTGAGCATATTGAAGAGCCCATTTATCATGGAAACCCTATCGATGAGAATGGGTCTTTAGTAACATTTGATTGGGGGATAGATATGATTGAATATATTTACACACAGGCAAATATGTATACTACTGTTTATTTACAAAAGGATAGATCATTAGGGTTAGATGCTGAATTTTTGCATGTTTTTATTAGTGCAAAAAAATCGTAAATAAATTTTATCATTATGTAATTTGGAGGTTTAACAAATGAATAATTTTAAGTTAGGAAGTGATTTTGATAACCTTGTTAGTCCATTATCTGACGTTGAACTTCTAAATCTATTTATACAAAGTTGCTCAGAAACAACAATAAACGGTGTACCCGTACCTTTGTTCCCCCCTGAAGAAATCCAAAAACAATTTGTAGGTGCTTCCTATGAACACGCCCTATATGAAGCATATTTGTTTTATAGTCATATAAAAACATACGCTCAAAATTTAGGGGTTCCCTTGAATAAAGACAGTAAAGTTTTAGACTTTGGTTGCGGTTGGGGACGAATTATACGCTTCTTGTTCAAAGATGTTCGGGATGAAAATCTGCTTGGGATTGATGTAGACCCCTTCATGATTACTCTTTGCAATGAAACATTAGGAAGAGGGATATATAAAACCGCAAGCCCACAACCTCCTGTAGAATTTATTCGTGACAATTCATTAGACATCATATTCGCTTATTCTGTATTCTCACATTTATCCGAAGAAACTGCAGAAAATTGGATAAAAGAATTTTCAAGAATTCTGCGTCCAGGTGGAATCTTCATCGCAACAACACAGGCACGATATTTTCTCGATTTTTGTCAACAATTCAAGGAACACCCTGAATTAATTCAAACAGGATGGCATAAAACTTTATCTCAGGCTTTTCCAGATATACATCGCGCTATCTCGGATTATGAACATGGGAATTTTGTACACAGTCCTACTGGTGCAGGAGATGTTAGAGATAGCAGCTTTTATGGAGAAACTGTTATACCTATGACCTATATTAAAAAGCATTATGAGAAGTATCTAAAACTGCGGGATTTTTTTGATGATGTAAACCGGTTACCACAGGCCCTATTTGTTCTCCAGAAAGATTAACTTCTTTCGTTCATAGTAATCCGCTTAATTTCATGATGAATGATACTTTTTATTTCAGACATATATATGAGAGCACCCAAGACTCTCGTTTTAAACTTGCTCCACAAAATCAAAAGTAACTTCCCACCACTTGAACTTCGAAGAACATAAGGGGGATATAACTTGAAAATAATCGCTTTTTACTTACCACAATTTCATCAAATAAAAGAAAATGATCGCTGGTGGGGTAAAGGTTTTACTGAATGGACGAATACTAAAAATGCACAACCTTTATTTTCAGGACATTATCAACCTAGGGAACCTTATCAAGATTTTTATTATGACTTAACTACCCCATCCGTAAGAAAATGGCAAGCAGAAATCGCGAAAGCATACGGTATATATGGTTTTTGTTATTATCACTACTGGTTTAAAGGTAAGAGGCTATTAGAAACACCTTTTAATGAGGTACTTAAGATAGGGGAACCAGATTTTCCATTTTGCCTTTCTTGGGCAAATGAGCCATGGACAAAATCTTGGGATGGTCTTGATAAACATATATTAATGCCTCAAGATTATGGAGATGTATCAGATTGGAAAAAGCACTTTGAATATTTATTACAAGCGTTCCAAGATAAAAGATATATTCGTATAGATGATAAACCTCTATTCATTATTTATCGCCCGGGACATATTCCTGATTGTGAAAAAATGCTTAATTATTGGAATGCATTAGCACGAGAAAACGGTTTAAAAGGTATATACTTTACAGAAACATTAAACAGTTTTCCACTCCCTGATATAAATGGGTTCGATGCTAGCATTCAGTTTGAACCATTTTATACAATTGCCCATGATAGCTCTTCAGACATAAATAAAACAATATATGAGTCTGGTATGCAATTAAATGCTTGGGACTACGATAAAGTATGGATGTATATATTAAAACGATCTCCTCCAAAGAAAAAAACATTCCCTGGAGCTTTCGTTGATTGGGATAACACTGCACGACGCAAAAATTCAAATAGCAGTATTTTTATAGGTTCTACTCCTGAAAAGTTCGCAATCTATTTAAGTAAGCAAATTCATCGTACTTACTCTGTTTATAACAGTGAGTTTTTATTTATCAATGCGTGGAACGAATGGGCAGAAGGAACCTACTTAGAACCAGATCAAAAATATGGATTTTCCTATTTAGAAGCGGTTAAAAAGGCAATCGATAGAGGTATGAAAGCATACAAAAAAGACGAGTCATTCTGACTCGTCTTTTTTGTATGCTTGGCGACGTCCTACTCTCACAGGGACAAGGTCCCAACTACCATCGGCGCTAGAGAGCTTAACTTCCGTGTTCG
>NZ_JAEHBN010000038.1:0-9561 GCF_016483605.1 Bacillus cereus group sp. N11 | reverse complement strand
GCCATAACCCATATCAATCCCCCCTTTCATTTACATTTAAGGACAAGCAGTCCTTATAATATATAATGCTATTAATATTTTACTGAAAGGTATAAAAGTGGAATTTCATCTATGTTTTTAAATATCTTAATTTTTATATAACATCTCTTAAATATTGACTTCATGATAAATCTCTTAATATCCTCAAAATTATAAATAAATTAAAAGAATTAAACACAAAAAAATCATATTACTCTCTTTTATAATAAATATATATTAATAAATTTGTATATAAAATAAATATAATTTATAGATGCGAATAACATAAATGAAAAAAAATTAATACATTGGCATTGAACAGTTTAAAAAATCTAAAGTAATTTCAAAAAGGAGACTAAACAACATGAGTGAACAAGATCCAATTAATACATCATGTCAGGTGCTAGGACAAACTCAAACACCATTAAGTGATAAAATTGCAGCACCGATTATTAATACAGAAGCACCGCTTGTACAAATGCCAGTTATATTAGCTGAAAGGACAATTCAAATTGTTGTAGAATCCAATATTTCATTAGACCCTCCAGCAATTGAAATTAAACGTATTTTAAAAAACAACGTATTTTTGACACAATGTGAGTTACTTCCTTTAGCATTTATTCCAATACCAGGTACAGATTATAAACTAGTTAAAAAAGCTAAATTATTTTTACAAGGGTATATTCGTAAAAATATTGAGTATGTAAATGATGAATATAATGGAATTATATATAACTCTATTGTAAATGTTCCATTTTCTGGTTCCACAGATCTAATAGAGGATGATTTTCTATCTTTAGCTTTAATAGCTTCCTCCTCAAATACTACATTTCATTTTATTAATCCTAAAAACGGTGATCTACCACATTTAGAAAAATGTTCCTTCGGAGATATAGTTTATTATAACAAACAACCATATTGCGAATTAGTCAGTACTCAAATTGTTGGATTAGACTTTTCCCCTTGTCTAACAAACTTAAATGAACCATTTAATACTTTTCGTGAAATAATTGTATTAAACCTTACTTTAAAAATTTTACAAATACAACAAGTACAAATTTAAAACAAAGAAAACTTCTTATTTTTCAAAACCAACCTACTTAAAAAGAACACCAATGTCCGTTGGTGTTCTCCTAAAGGAAACTATAAAATAAAATGAAATAAGTGAGTGAAACTTATTCCAATACTACAATATATGTTTGACTAACATTTATAGTGCTAAAAATTCAGTATCATTATTAATAATAGACAAAAAGCTCACTTCTTATCTTTTTTCAAATAAAAAGCAAAACTCTCTTTAATCAATAGATTTTAATTTATTTACCAAATAAGCGAATTCAAAATGACTTCTTCTATTCTAAAGCTGATATTAACCATTCTATAGTTGCTACATCATTATAATAATAATTCTAGAATTATTGTTCCCGCTCGAAAAAATACTCAGCTTCCTCCAAGACAAAGCAATATTTAAACCAAGCACTTGAAGCAATTCCTAAGTTCTTGGCTATCTCAGATCCCCAATAAGTTTGAGACATATTTTATTCTCCCTCTGTTCTAAGCTGTTTTCCTTCTAAAAAAAATAACACTTTCTTTTTCAAATTTTAAAAAAGTTTTTATTACCTTTTACAACCATCAATTTATATATATAAATTTATATATTAAAATGTATTAAATCAAGATTCACTTTCAAATCACCTAAAACAATATCAATTACATTAAAAATAAAAAGGAAATCTATTAGTAGATTTCCTTTTTTAAAGGAGGTTTTTATAAAAGCGTAAACAAGTAAACCACTACTCGTCTCACATACAATCTATGTTTTCTTATTCAAAATGGTACGATATTTTTATATTATTTATTTTTTTTAAAACATAAAAAAAGTTTACCAGTATTTAAATAAAAAACACATATTAAGCAAAATCCAACAAAAAACATTGATTTTACTAATCAAATCTGACCTATTTATTTCAAAATAAGAAAAATCACTATTATACAAGCCGTCACGTATATGTATCTATTTAAATACCCTATTTAAGTAGACATCTTTAAATATAAAATAAACGGAGGTTTTATGAATTGAATAATCAAGAATATAACAATGACCATCATAAAAATGATTGTAGAGTTAAATCAGAAACACGAACTCCACTCAGCGATAGTGATGTAACACCTGTTCTTGCAACAAATCCAAGAGTTAAAATTCCAGTTGTATTAGCAGAAAGAACACTTCAAATTGTAGTAGAAGCAGATATTCCACTTTGTCCACCAGCAGTAGAAATTAAAAGAGTGTTAAAAGATGTATTTTTAACACAATGTAAACTAGTGCCAGTTGAATATACACCTATTAATGCAACAGGATTTTTAGAAGTAACAAGAGCAAAATTATTTGTAGAAGGTTATATTCGTAAAAACATTGAATATGCGGGTTATGATTGCAATGGCGTAATTTATGATAAAATTGCAAAAGTGAATTTCTCTGGTTTTGCTGAGTTAACTGAAAATGAGTTTCTTTCTCCAGCAATTATAGCTTTTTCTTCAGAAAGTAAAGCTCGTTTCATTAATCCAAAAAATACTGATATTCCTCGTCTAGATAAATACTTCTTTGAAAACAATGTTTTCTATAATGAACAACCATATTGTGAATTAATCAGTGCAGAATTTTATGAGCTTGACTATGCACCATGTCATAATGATCATGATAGTCATCATGAAGGCTCATGTGAGAAAACACATTCCGAAAAATCATTTGACAAATTACGCGAAAAAATCGTTCTTGATTTGACTTTAAAAGTATTACAAACTCAACAAGTTCAACTCGGAGCGCCAACAAGACCTGGATATAACTGCTAATTAAAAATGTTTATACACTAAAAAGAAAGAAGAATCCTAAAAAATTCTTCTTTCTTTTTTTAATAAATTTTTAAATTTATCTATTAAACGAAATAACTTCTAAATATAACAAATAAAGAGATTAAAACATTAATACATATCTATAAAAACAAAAAAGCACTCAAATGAGTGCCCCTTCTCTATTTATCTAACCATGCCATAGGAACTTTTTGCTCCCCTAATATTTCAAATTTAATCTCTCCATTTTCATAATATACTCGCTTTATAATTGGTATAGTTTCCATTTCATTTTCTTTTTCACTTTTATATTGATTTTTTATTTCTATATAAATAATATTCATCAGACATTCCTCCGTTTTACCCACAATTTTAGCCACAACAAAAAAGGAGACTTTTTCTCCCAATCATAAATATATTCTAATATTCTCCATTTATTCTTATGATTTTGTAGTTTAAATCATGAATTAACCCTTAAAATGTAACTTGTTCTATATTACCAATAAATTCAATATTTCAAAGGTATTTCATTTTATCATGTATAATATATCTTTAGAAACATCAATTGGAACGTTGAAAGGAGCGTGAGAAACGATGTCTGATGGAACACAAAATGATATACAAAACGAGCCAATTCCCGCCTTTCTAACCAAGGAAGTAGCAGAAATGTTAAGTATTAGCGAAAGCTATTTACGTAAATGGTGTTTAGAGTTAGAAAAACACAAATACACCTTTATAAAAGTGCGTGATCCTAAAAGTAATCGTGAGTATCGAACCTTTACTTCAAAGGATATAAAAGCTTTAAAACAATTTCAAATACTTATGAAAGATGCCCGATATAACAAAGTGGATGCTGCAAAAACTGTAGCAATAACCATAAATAATGAAAATTGGAACACGAGTGGAACGTCCCATGATCCAATCGATCCCCAATCTTTGCTTATTACCAGAGATAAAGAAATATTGGAACGCGAAAACAATACTAATTTGTTACGTGAACTGTTGCGTGAGGAACGCGAAGAAATAACAAAAGAACTTCAATCCATGAGAAAAGAACTACGACAAACTCAAGAAGAATTTCAAACATTGAAAAACAATATACAAATGTACCAAAAACACCATGAACAATTATTACAAGAAAGAGATGAGCAACTACTACATAACATACGATCTATTCAAGAGACTAAACAACTAGTTGCTCCTACTATAGAAAATAAACAACATTGGTGGAAATTCTGGAAATAAAAAAAATTGCTTATATATAAGGCCTTTTTATACAGAATTCTATACAGATTTTTGTACTAATACAGGACATTCATAAACCTGAAAAATCCTGATATATCCACAATGTATAAAATTATGCATAAGATGATAAAACAAATAAAAAGCGAAATCCTTGATATAAAAAGGATTTCGCTTTTTATTTGCTACCGATAATAGGACGTTATGTTAACCAAGCGTGTATGAAATATACATAAGGAAATGAATTCCAATTGGTTGTACAATTAAATTATAAGATTCAAAAATAAACAAAACATAGCCTAAAGAAAGGAGTATACATTAGTGATATTTTTCATTACAGTTCTTCTTTTAATATTCTCCTATGATTTCACAAAAATGATGAAACAAAATAAAATCATGATTGAACAGAACAATAAGATTATAAAGCTACTAGAAGATATGAAAAATAAATAAAATATACTTCCTCTATCGAATTTTACGTTAACTAGCCCTTCTTGCTCTTTTTATTGTATATAGTTAATATATTTATGGGTAAATTTTACAGGAGGGGTTCGATGAAACTGCATGTAATTTGGGAGTTTATTTATATTATTATTCAAGCCTTGAAAGGACATTTTGTTTGGGGTATACCTTTGTATGTATTCTTGCTACCTTTGGCAATTATGATCGTTTTTTTATTAATTTCTCATAAAAAATCAAAAAGGAAAGAAGTACTTCAAAATTAATTTTAAAATTCCTTGTTGAAAAAATACCTAGAAAAAAGAGCCATGTTGCATTCACATGGCTCTTTTTATTTCTTTTCCCCTTGTTTTTGGGTGTGAGTGCTGGCTCGTCGTGTGGGGGCGACACCCCACGAATTTAACGTAACTACATATAGAATAAGTTTATTACTTTAGACGATAGAACTAGCGGTTCGGCTGGTATAATTGCTAGTCCAAGTCGAGCAACTTAACCCCGTTTTTGGTCTGTTCGGCTTGGCGAAAGCTAAAAACCAGCCGAAAAAAGTTCTGCAAGGACAGAAAAAAAGAAAAGGCGATAGCCTTTAGGTGAGGATTAACGAACCGACTTTTTTCCTGAAGGTGGAGATTTTTGAGCGTTGTTTGCTCAAAAATACTACCTGTTCCTTGCGGAACTTTTAGCTATATATATAAGAGTGAGAAGAGCAAAGTGAAAAAAGTCAGTAATATCAAGGGTTTATAGAAGATAAGGT
This sequence comes from Bacillus cereus group sp. N11, assembly GCF_016483605.1. Lineage (NCBI taxonomy): Bacteria > Bacillati > Bacillota > Bacilli > Caryophanales > Bacillaceae > Bacillus > Bacillus cereus group sp. N11. The sequence continues at coordinate 4,244 of NZ_JAEHBN010000038.1, read as the reverse complement.
GTCAAAAAAAAGTGACACCAGTGTCAAAAAAAAGTGACACCTAAAAAAAGGTAAATGGAAACAAAAAAAAGAACGCAAGATAATTTTTGCATTCTTTTAAAATAAATAAATCGGTAATTTATGTTTTTTCTTTCCTTGATCTTCAACTTTAAAATTTCTTAATGAATCCCTAAAAATATGTTGAGTTGCTTTATCTATTCCATCTTTAGGAGAGCAGCACATAACATTTGGATTTACAAACCATGTACGACTAGTACAAACCCGTCCATCTTCAGTTGTAACACCTGATTGTGCAACCGCTAATACTCCCTTTTTTAATAAACCATTCATAACACTAGAAATACTTTGACGAGTCATTTTAAATTTTTCAGCTAAATATGTAGGTGATGCTGGATTATTTGTCTCACGTTCTACAAGAACATTGGTTTTAAATTCAACAGATGAAGTTAGTTTGAATAAAAAAGCTTCTTCCTTACTGCTTAAATAACCTATTTCAATCAGATAATCTATATTATCCATTATAATCTGCACAAATCTCACCCGATCTGTAGGTTTTTTCTTTTTACCTATGAAATATTCTTCGCCACCAGACATTTTACTTAACATCTGTAAAAGCATAGCTCTTTCTTCTTCTGAATAACCACCAGTTTGCAACTGATCATAAATACTATCAATCTTACTATCTCTTATTTTCGCTTTTTTTTCAGCTTGTCCAAAATCTACAACTTTTGTCATAAAATAATTCTCTCCCTTAGTGGAAGGAATCAACTTTTATATGTTAGAATGTATATAGAATATATATTGGTTGATTCCAACCTTATTATGAAAAACCGCCTGCCGTCCAAAGCATGGGCGGTTTTTCTCGTTTATACGTCTTTCTTTATAATAACATGAAACACCTTGTTAAAGCTTTCCATCTCTTGCAAAAATACAACATTCAATCCTATCTTTCTCTATCAAAATCTCGATGTCTTCTTATTTCTCTCTTATGTTCACGTTCAAATTGATTATCTACTCCCTTGTTATCCAATTCTTTTTTAACAATCTCTCTAAACGCCTTAAATTGCTCCTTAAAAACTTTTTTTGTTTGTACATACAAAACTCTTATATTCGTCTGCAAACCCTTTATATGAGCTTTTAATGAGCTTATTTCTCTATTCAATACACCAACTTGTTTTTGCAACTGGTTTTTTTCTTGTTTCAACGTTCGATTTTCTTGCATCCATACCTCTGCATGCACTTTTAAACTCTCATTCTCTTTCACAAAATCTGTTTTTTTCAAACGCTCATAATCCTTTTTGATAGTAACCGCTGCATTCACTTGCTTTGTTACTTCTTGATATTGTTCTGGTGATAACACATAATTTCTTGTCTGTTTCTTCGTGATCTCAGCTTTTCCAAACATTTTATCCTGTACTTCTACTACTTCTTCTTTACGTAAGAATGGAATTTTAACAGGTTCATTTGGCACTTGATCTGTAGCACTATCTAATTCTTTTTGCATTTGTTCTACTCTTTTTTCTAACTCTATATGACGCTGACCAATTAACTGCAGCTTTTCATTTTCACTCTCTACTTGTTGCTTTACTATCTCTAATTCTTTGTACGTATCAACGACATCACTTTCCAAACTCGTTTTTGTCATTTCTAATTCATTTGTTTTCTCTTCAATGTTTTTTAAATGATCATCAATCGTTTGTAACTGTGTTTCTTTTTCTTCTACTTGGTTTTCAATAGTTGACTTTGCTTCTGCATACTCCTTGTATTGACGAACTTTCATGTACTTATGTGAACCAACATTAGCACGTTCAAAATTCGGAATATGCTCTTTAGCCAATTGTTCAATATAGGCGGTTTCTAATGCTCTCCAATGTTCAATTAACTTTCTTCCCGTTCCTTCTACACCTTGTTGCTGCAAAGCTCTATCCATTCCGACACGCCTCGTTAATCCTCGACTACTTTCGAAATTCGGTACATAGTTAATATGTAAATGCGGATTCGCTTCATCATCATGTAAAACCATGTTATAAACCGCTAGGTTTGGATTTCTCTCTTGAAACACCTCTGCATACTGTTTTAACGCTTCCTTTTTGGCTTCCCTATATTTCGAGTCGTCTTTACCTTCCCCAATCGCCACGACTAATTCTCGTTGCTCATGTGTCTTATCATCTTTATGTATTTTGTCATAATAATCATCAATTTTACGGTCATTCCGTTTTTGTTTCTCATTATATTTATCCACTGCTTCTTGAAAGACATCTTTATATACACTTCGGATGTCCTTTTGAACAAAATAAATATTCTCATCTAACCTGGATGGATCGATGCCAGGATTCCCATGAATATTTTCCCTGTTATTATGGCTCAATGAACTTTGGTAAGATTGATTAAATGAGATAGAACCTAACATAAAGTGTCACCACTTCCCCTAGATTAATTGATACCATCAGTCTAGCAAAGCGACGAAATGATGTCAATTAGCGTAACCCTATACGTATTTTGACGCTTTCGCATCAAAATAGATAGGGGTCTGCGACGCTTGTCGGCTTTGCCGATCCATGTTCAACATGGAAAAAACAAACCTTGGGCGTTGCCCAAACCCACTGGGGAACTCTTCCCCAGCCCCCTTTATCCAAACTCCCCAACCCCTCATTCTCTGAGGGGCTCCCTCGCCGGTAGGCAGGGTCAAACGGGTACCGTTTGACAACCATAAAAGGGTTTCGGTGTAGTGAGTTGGTCAAGTCAAATACTCCCTTCGCTTCGCTAGGTCCGTTTTGATTGACCAACATCAATATTTTATTATTTTTTAAGGTTTGTCCATACCCTTTTATACGTATTCTCATATACTACTAGCAATTCTATAAAACTATAAAATATTTATTATTCCATCTTAATTTTTAGGAGTTGATAACTAAAATGGATGATTTTAAAAAATTATCATCTTTTAAATTTGATAAGGATCAAAAAAGTATACTATTAGATCTTTTACTCTCAGATATTTTAAACAGACATGATATAAAAGAGGACAAGTTTAAAAATTTATCACCAGAAAAAAAACAACAGATTAAAAGTATAGTTTCGGAAATCCAATCTCAAATTAATAGTTTTTTAGACTGAAAGGAGCGATTTCATGGGAAAAGCATGGAGTGCAAAGGGAAACAAACAGTGGAGTGCATTAGATTCTTCTAATTGTCATCCATCTTTTAACGATGCTAACGTTTCAGAAGTAGCTGCACAAGAAAGTAAAACTTATCAAATCTCTGAAGAATATATTTCAATTGTTGATTCAGCGGATGTACAAGTTACTACTACAGATACAAAAGCAGCATTATCTATTCAAGCAGCATTACAAGCTGCAATTGTCGTTATTTTAAGTATTTCTATAGCAGATAGTGAAAAAGCTGATCGAGTAACTCAAGAATTGTTACAAAAATCATCTGTTAAACAAATTAATAGACAAAAAACTTTTATTAACAATTCTAGAAACGTTACAGTTACGACTACTGATACAGATATAGCAGTAAATGTTCAAATTCTTATCCAACTTTTATTAGCAATATTGGTAAAACTAAATATTTTATAGAATAGTTTTTTAAAAAATTTCTTGTTTTTAGGTGTAAGGTAATGGCTGAAGCGGAACTGAAGGGCTCCCCCTTCTAATTTCCCTTTCCTTAGATCTAAAACATGAAAGTAAACTCTTAAATAGAAGTTTACTTTCAGTTTCATCAATAAGAAAAACCACAACAATTGCTGTGGTTTTTCTTATTGCTCTGACTAAGACTATATTTCATACGCTCATGGCATCATATGTTGGATTTAAATTATAAGTTCCAATGTAAAAACGTGGTTGATAAAACTATCAAGAATAATCAAACTGTATTTTAAATACATAACATTCAATAACACTTTCAATAAAAAAACACATATAATGCCATGAGCATTTACAAATATCCATAGTTTTTTTTCTCTTCTAAGGATATGAAAAAAGAGATAGCTGGAAACTATCTCTTTTTTCATACTTTTATTTAAAAATTGTTCACATAACACTACTTATCATTAGTCAATCTACCTTGCAAAACCAATAAAAAGACTTTTAAAAAATCTATTTAAGCTCTAATTTTGCTAAATCATGTTGTAGAACATTGTTTCCTTCTTGTGGATTGAATACTATTGCACTAAGGCCAAAAACATTAGTAACAACATCTCTATCATTCGGATGAGTTATTCTTACTTCATAAGCAAAA
>NZ_JAEHBN010000037.1:0-14859 GCF_016483605.1 Bacillus cereus group sp. N11 | reverse complement strand
AGCTCTCTAGCGCCGATGGTAGTTGGGACCTTGTCCCTGTGAGAGTAGGACGTCGCCAAGCAACTAAAACACGAGTCTTTGACTCGTGTTTTTTTATTTCCCATGAAATAGATTAGATTCTGATAGTAAAAATACTGAAATATAGTAAGGTATTTTTTGGGCAGAAATATTAAGGAATTGATAAATAAATGGATAATCTTCAGATCCATAACTACCAAGTAAGTCATACCACCAATCAGTTTCATACCTAGAAATCATGCTTAAATTATAGAGCAATAAGTAATGAACGAGGAGCTCAGGTAAAATGGGTTTAGAATTTCTAGGATTAGTCGTAAGTGGTAAGTAATAAGTATTAGTAAGGTACTCATAGTATAAAGGAGTACTATACATAGGATTCCACGATTGAATAGGCGCCGAAAAAAACACATTCGATTCACTATTTTTCTCAGCTACGTGTTGTATCGATAAATGTTTACAAGTTGTTTCGATGTAACGAGAAAATCGCTCTTTAGTCATATGTAATCGATCTAATATATTGACTGAAAAGGAGAGCTCATTTTTATTTGTTGAATCGATCTTATATAAAGTTGATACTTTTTGACTATAACGAAACAAATTTTGTAATTCAGGAATATTCCCCATCAGCTCTAACATATTAAACTTCTCCGCTTCTAAGTGTTTCATGTGAAACAGTTGTTCTGCAACGTGAGTAAATAATCCGTTTTTCTGTATTTTCACCTCATCTTCTAAAAATTGATACCCCTGTTTTTTTCGTTTACGAGTTGTAACGCCATGAGCTAAAACAGTAGTTGATTCTGGGTAGTTAGGATCAATAGTTAACAAGCAAGCTTTAAATAGTTGGCTAATTCCATAAAATAACAACATTGGTTGAATCGAAAAAGGGGCCGCCTTATATAATTCGTAATAATTTTTCCCGTGTTCTAAGTAGTAAATAAAGGGATAACAGTTTTCAAAACTTTTTTTTTCAGCATCTTGTATGGAGGATTTTTCATAACAACGGGCAAGATAACGTTGTACATTTTGAGATGAAAAAAAGAAACTTAATTGCTGCCAAGTACAATGTGTTTGATGCATATATTACGCTCCTTTTATTGTCTAAAAATTCTAACATATATATACGTCCTTGACAGTATTTTAACCAATTGATAAGCTACTAATAATAATTTCTGGTATCATGGGGGGAACAATTATGTGGGAATCTAAATTTGTTAAAGAAGGTTTGACTTTTGATGATGTATTACTTGTACCAGCGAGGTCAGATATATTACCAAGAGAAGTAAGTGTTAAAACAGTTTTATCTGAAAGCTTACAGCTAAACATCCCGTTAATTAGTGCAGGAATGGATACAGTAACAGAAGCTGACATGGCTATTGCAATGGCTCGCCAAGGCGGTTTAGGAATTATTCATAAGAATATGTCTATTGAGCAACAGGCAGAGCAAGTTGATAAAGTAAAGCGCTCTGAAAGCGGCGTTATTTCAGATCCTTTCTTCTTAACTCCAGAACATCAAGTATATGATGCAGAACATCTTATGGGAAAATATCGTATCTCAGGTGTACCAGTTGTAAATAATTTAGATGAGCGAAAATTAGTTGGTATTATTACCAACCGTGATATGCGTTTCATCCAAGACTACTCAATCAAAATTTCTGACGTAATGACAAAAGAACAGTTAATTACAGCTCCAGTTGGTACTACACTGGAAGAAGCTGAAAAGATCCTACAAAAGTATAAAATTGAAAAGCTCCCTCTTGTTGATAATAACGGTGTATTACAAGGGCTTATTACAATAAAAGATATTGAAAAAGTAATTGAATTCCCAAACTCTGCTAAAGATAAGCAAGGACGCTTATTAGTTGGAGCGGCTGTTGGTGTAACGGCTGATGCTATGCTTCGTATCGATGCATTAGTAAAAGCTAGCGTAGATGCAATTGTACTTGATACAGCTCATGGGCATTCTAAAGGTGTTATTGAAAAGGTAAAAGAAGTTCGTGCGAAATATCCAGCACTAAATATTATCGCTGGAAATGTTGCTACAGCTGAAGCAACGAAAGCATTAATCGAGGCTGGTGCAAACGTAGTTAAAGTTGGTATTGGACCAGGTTCTATTTGTACGACACGCGTTGTAGCTGGTGTTGGTGTACCACAATTAACAGCAGTTTATGATTGTGCAACAGAAGCTCGTAAACACGGTATTCCAGTTATTGCTGATGGCGGTGTTAAGTACTCTGGTGATATGGTTAAAGCTTTAGCAGCAGGAGCACACGTTGTTATGCTAGGTAGTATGTTTGCTGGTGTTGCTGAAAGCCCTGGAGAAACTGAAATTTACCAAGGTCGCCAATTTAAAGTATATCGTGGTATGGGTTCTGTTGGAGCGATGGAAAAAGGAAGTAAAGATCGTTACTTCCAAGAAGGAAACAAAAAACTTGTTCCAGAAGGTATTGAAGGACGCGTACCATATAAAGGACCTTTAGCAGATACAGTTCATCAATTAGTTGGTGGATTACGTGCAGGTATGGGATATTGTGGAGCACAGGATTTAGAATTCTTACGTGAGAATGCACAGTTCATTCGCATGTCAGGTGCTGGTTTACGTGAAAGCCACCCTCATCATGTACAAATTACAAAAGAGGCTCCAAACTACTCATTATAATGTCTTATATGTAAATAGATAGAGATTTGATATCTCTGTCTATTTTTTTTTGATTATGTTAGAATAACGGTTATGTGAGTACATAGATATTGGGGGTAGCAAAAGTGAAAGGTATGTTTTGCAAAAGATTCATGGCTTTGGTAACGGTGCTTACACTAGCTTGTAGCATGCTGTTACCATATAGCAATGCATCGGCTGAAACAGGAGCCGCTCTAAACATTGAAGCAGGTGCGGCAATTTTAGTAGAAGCGAATTCTGGGAAAATTTTATATCAAAAGAATGCAGATGAGTTATTATCAATTGCTAGTATGACAAAAATGATGAGTGAATATTTAGTTCATGAAGCAGTGGATAAAGGAAAACTTAAGTGGGATCAAAAGATTAAGGTTTCTGAATATGCGCATAAGATTTCACAGGATCGTTCATTATCAAATGTTCCACTAGAAAATGGTGGTTCTTATACGGTAAAAGAGTTATACGAAGCGATGGCGATTTATTCCGCTAATGGAGCAACAATTGCTCTAGGTGAAGCAGTGGCAGGAAAAGAAGTTAATTTTGTAAAGATGATGAATGATAAGGCAAAAGAGTTGGGATTGAAAAATTATAAATTTGTAAATTCTACAGGCCTAACGAACAAAGATTTAAAAGGACAGCATCCCGAAGGAACAACACCGGATGAAGAAAATAAAATGTCTGCAAGGGACGTCGCAATTTTAGCGCAACATCTTATTAAGGATTATCCCAAAACATTAGATACAGCAAAAATCCCTAAAAAAGTATTCCAAGAGGGTGGAAAATACCCGATTAATATGGATAACTGGAATTGGATGTTAAAAGGTTTAGTTAAGCAATACGATGGCGTAGACGGCCTGAAAACAGGATCAACTCCAGAAGCCGGTGATTGCTTCACTGGTACGGTTGAAAGAAACGGTATGCGTTTTATTTCTGTAGTTATTAAAACAAGTTCTCATACAGCACGTTTTGATGAAACGAAGAAGTTATATGATTATGGATTTGCTAACTTTGAAATGAAGCAAATGTATAAAAAAGATTCTTCAGTAAAAGGACAAGAAACAGTAAGAGTAGGAAATGCAAAAGATAAAGATGTAGCAGTTCAAACAAAACAAGTTGTTTCACTTCCAGTGCCAAAAGGAAGTAAAGATGTTTATAAAACAGAATTTAAAGAAGCAAGTAAGGGACAAGAAGCACCTATTAAAAAGGGTGTTGCACTTGGTCAGATGGTAATTACACCAAAAGATACGAATGACCCTGGATTTTTATCTGGTAAGTCATTACAAGTAGATCTTGTAACAACATCAGCAGTGGAAGAAGCAAACTGGTTTACTCGTTCTATGCGCGGAATCGGCTCTTTCTTTAGTGGTATATGGAATAGTGCTGTTGATACAGTAAAAGGTTGGTTTTAAAAGCTCCTCATTGTAGGAGCTTTTTCTTATTCCCATTTTTCATACCCACTTTATGAAAAAGTAGTAGACAAGCATCTGATAGTTAATGGTAGAATGTAAGAGTATTCTTAATTTTCGCCTTTAACGGGGGAAAGCAATTCACCTAGGGGGGTTTTTGTACATGACAAATGTAACAGGGACAGAACGTGTAAAACGTGGAATGGCAGAAATGCAAAAAGGCGGCGTTATTATGGACGTAGTTAACGCTGAACAAGCAAGGATTGCAGAAGAAGCAGGCGCAGTTGCCGTTATGGCATTAGAGCGTGTACCAGCAGATATTCGTGCAGCAGGTGGCGTTTCTCGTATGGCAGACCCAACGATTGTTGAAGAAGTTATGGGTGCGGTGTCAATTCCGGTTATGGCAAAATGCCGTATCGGTCATCTTGTAGAAGCACGTGTATTAGAATCATTAGGGGTAGACTATATCGATGAGAGTGAAGTATTAACTCCTGCTGATGAAGTATACCATTTAAATAAACGTGATTACACAGTTCCGTTTGTATGTGGTTGCCGTGATATCGGAGAAGCTGCACGTCGTATTGCAGAAGGTGCATCTATGCTTCGTACAAAAGGTGAGCCAGGAACAGGAAACATTGTAGAGGCAGTGCGTCATATGCGCCAAGTCAATGCAGAAATCCGTCAAGTTGCAAGTCTACGTGAAGATGAGTTAATGACATATGCAAAAAATACTGGTGCTCCTTATGAAGTACTACTTGAAATTAAACGCCTTGGTCGCTTGCCAGTTGTAAACTTTGCAGCAGGTGGTGTAGCAACACCAGCAGATGCAGCGTTAATGATGCAACTTGGTGCTGATGGTGTATTTGTTGGATCTGGTATCTTCAAATCAGAGAACCCAGAGAAATTTGCACGTGCAATCGTTGAAGCGACGACTCATTATGAAGATTACGAACTAATTGCAAGCCTTTCTAAAGGATTGGGTAATGCAATGAAAGGTGTCGAAATTTCAACGTTATTACCAGAACAACGCATGCAAGAGCGTGGATGGTAATTGAAGGAGAACTTTAAAATGGTGAAAATCGGTGTACTAGGTCTTCAAGGTGCAGTTCGTGAGCATGTAAAATCAGTTGAAGCAAGTGGTGCAGAAGCTGTTGTTGTAAAGCGTATAGAGCAACTTGAAGAGATTGATGGTCTTATTTTACCAGGCGGTGAAAGTACAACAATGCGTCGTCTTATTGATAAGTATGCTTTCATGGAACCACTTCGTACATTTGCGAAGTCTGGTAAACCAATGTTTGGTACATGTGCAGGTATGATTCTTCTTGCGAAAACACTTATTGGCTATGAAGAAGCACATATTGGTGCTATGGATATTACAGTTGAACGCAATGCGTTTGGACGCCAAAAAGATAGTTTTGAAGCCGCACTTTCAATGAAAGGTGTGGGGGAAGACTTTATTGGTGTATTTATCCGTGCTCCGTATGTTGTAGATGTTGCTGATAACGTTGAAGTACTTTCTAAGCACGGCGATCGAATGGTAGCGGTAAGACAAGATCAGTTTTTAGCTGCTTCATTCCATCCAGAATTAACGGATGATCATCGTGTGACAGCATACTTTGTCGAAATGGTAAAAGAAGCTAAAATGAAAAAAGTTGTGTAAGTAACTTGCAACTTGTATAAGATTATAGTAAATTGATGGTAACAATTTTATAAAATAAGCGTGTTGATAGGAAGTAGTAACAAATGTCGTTTCTTATAGAGAGTCGATGGTTGGTGGAAATCGATAGAAACAGTTTGTGAATCCATCCTGGAATGGAATGTGGAATATCTTTATGATTAGTAAACATTCCCGGTGAAGAGCCGTTATTTCTACTTGAGAGGAAAGTAGTAATGCTTTCAACTAGGGTGGCAACGCGGGTTAACTCCCGTCCCTTTGTATAGGGACGGGAGTTTTTTGTGTTTTATAAAATAAAAGGAGGAGTATATAATGCTTGATATTAAATTATTACGTACGAACTTTGAAGAAGTAAAAGCAAAATTGCAGCATAGAGGCGAAGATTTAACGGAGTTTGGTCGTTTTGAAGAGCTTGATACGAGAAGAAGAGAATTACTTGTTCAAACAGAAGAACTAAAAAGTAAACGTAACGAAGTGTCTCAACAAATTTCAGTATTAAAGCGTGAAAAGAAAGATGCAGAAGCTTTAATTTTAGAAATGCGTGAAGTTGGAGAAAAAGTAAAAGATCTTGATAATGAACTTCGTACAGTTGAAGAAGACTTAGAAAGATTAATGTTATCTATTCCAAATATTCCTCATGAATCTGCTCCAGTTGGTGAAACAGAGGATGATAATGTAGTAGCGCGTACTTGGGGAGAAGTGAAGGAATTTGCTTTTGAACCAAAACCACATTGGGATCTTGCTACAGATTTAGGAGTTTTAGATTTTGAGCGTGCTGGGAAAGTCACAGGAAGCCGCTTCGTATTTTACAAAGGTGCAGGCGCAAGATTAGAGCGTGCTTTAATTAGTTTTATGCTTGATCTTCATACTGACGAGCATGGATATGAAGAAGTGTTACCTCCGTATATGGTAAACCGTGCAAGTATGACAGGAACAGGACAACTTCCGAAGTTTGAAGAAGATGCATTCCGTATTGAAAGTGAAGATTACTTCTTAATTCCAACAGCAGAAGTACCTGTAACGAATATGCATCGTGATGAGATTTTAAATAAAGAGCAATTGCCTATAAGATATGCTGCATTTAGCTCTTGCTTCCGTTCTGAAGCAGGTTCAGCTGGTCGCGATACACGTGGTTTAATTCGTCAACATCAGTTCAATAAAGTAGAGCTTGTGAAGTTCGTAAAACCAGAAGATTCTTATGAAGAGTTAGAAAAATTAACAAATGATGCAGAACGCGTGTTACAATTATTAGAGTTGCCATATCGCGTTATGAGCATGTGCACAGGCGATTTAGGATTTACAGCAGCGAAGAAATACGATATTGAAGTATGGATTCCAAGCTATGGCACATATCGTGAAATTTCTTCTTGTAGTAATTTTGAAGCTTTCCAAGCGAGACGTGCAAATATCCGTTTCCGCCGTGAGCCAAACGGAAAACCAGAACATGTTCATACATTAAATGGATCTGGTCTTGCAATTGGACGTACGGTTGCAGCTATTTTAGAGAACTACCAACAAGAAGATGGTACAATTATAATTCCAGAAGTTCTTCGCCCTTATATGGGAGGAAAAACAGTTATTAAGTAAATTTAAACATTCATCGGTATGAGTGATTGGTAATTATGAGCGTTGTCAGTACTGTAATGTAGGAGGGGGAAAGTAAAATTTTCCTTTCCTCATAATTTATTTTAGTAGGGTTGACTAACTGTTTTTCTTTTGATATTATATTTGATGTCAATATGGAGGTATACCCAAGTCTGGCTGAAGGGATCGGTCTTGAAAACCGACAGGCGGCGAGAGTCGCGCGGGGGTTCGAATCCCTCTACCTCCTCCAGATATAATTGACAACAGCGCATATAAGTGGAGATTGGAGAACTCGTTACCAACACGTAACGAGTTTTTATTTTAAAACCAATCATAAAGTATGGTGTAAGGCGATTTTGTCCTTATTACACACTCATATTCCGATGATTATCTTCATAGATATGAAAGGAGTCAACATGGATCTTATTATACAAACGTTTCCTTTAGATGGAAAAACTTTATATTATGTACAATGTCCTGTCTGTAAGAACAATAGAATTTTAAACAGTGGTGCAAATGTATCGCGCATTATAAGCGATGATACATTCCGTAAACTTTGTGGTTGTACTTGTGATGTAAAGCAAGCTACGACAAAAGTAGAGGCGCCAAAAAAGGTTGAAAAACCAGCTGTAAAGAAAGAAGCAGCTCCAAAACGTACAGGTAAAGTATTAACGGCAGTGATTAACGGGAAAGAAATGACTGTTAAAGAGATTGCTGAAACATATGACATTAGTACAAGTACTGTTCGTCAGCGTATTAACGCTGGAAAACCTGAGAGTGAAATTATTGCTCCAACAAAGAAGAAGTAATTTAATAGGAAAACCCGTGCATATGCACGGGTTTTTTATTTTACAAGTTTACGTGTTTGTTTTAAGAAATGGCCAATTTTTTTAATGATTGGTTCGATTGAATCGCCATCTTTTAAAATATCGTATTCATTAATGTTTAATCGTAAAACAGGGCATGAATTGAAGTTGTTAATCCAGTTTTCGTAACGTCCGTGCATCTCTTTCCAATACTCAATTGGTGTTTGCTGCTCCATCGGGCGTCCGCGTTCTTGAATACGGTCTACAATATCATCGAAAGAACCTTCTAAGTAAATTAATAAGTCTGGATGAGGGAAGTAAGGAGTCATGACCATAGCATCAAATAAACCTTTGTATGTTTCATAATCAGTTTCCGTCATTGTACCTTTTTCATGATGCATCTTTGCGAAAATTCCAGTGTCTTCATAGATAGAACGGTCTTGAACAAAACCACCACCGTATTCAAAAATTCTCTTTTGTTCTTTAAATCGTTCTGCTAAGAAGTATACTTGCAAGTGGAAGCTCCAGCGTGTGAAATCGGCATAGAACTTGTCCAAATATGGATTAGAATCTACTTTTTCAAATGATGTGCGATAACCTAAAGCGTTAGCTAGTGCAGTTGTCATAGTTGATTTTCCGACACCTACTGTTCCAGCGATAGTAATTACTGCATCATTCGGTATATCATATTTTTGCCTTAAATTCATTATTATTTCGACTCCTTTAAGAGAGTATTTTGAAGGGCGGATAGGATGACGTTTAAATCATCGGGATTTTGTACAAAATCCATATCATCTCCGTTAAATTTCAACACTGGGATATCTGGATGGTCCTTTTTAAAAGTATCCATTGCTGTTTCGTAATCTTTTGTGAGCTGTAGTAAGTAATTTGGATCCATATTTTTTTCGAATTCTCTTCCGCGCATTGCGATTCGTTTTTGTAATGTTTCCAGGCTAGCTGTTAAATAAACGATGACATTTGGTACAGGCATATCTTGTGTAAGGATACGATAGATTTGCATGTATTTGTCATATTGAGAATCTTTTAATGTACGGGATGCGAAAATTAAATTTTTAAATATATGATAATCTGCTACTACTGGCTTCCTTTGATTCAAATACTTTATGTTAATGTCTTCTAGTTGTTTGTATCTATTACAAAGAAAGAACATCTCTGTTTGAAAACTCCATTCGTCGATGTCTTCATAGAACTTTCCTAAAAAAGGGTTTTCATCAACAATCTCTTTTAGTAAGTGGAGTTGCATGTGAGTTGAAATTTCCTTCGCAAGTGAAGTTTTTCCAACACCAATTGGTCCTTCAACCGTGATAAATGGTACTCCGGTCACGCTGTTTCCTCCTTTCAATCAGTGATTTACCGTGACTACTAAAAACACAAAACAGAATTATTGTAGCACAAGAGGGAAGCGAGCGGGTTAATTTGATATAAAAAGTTAGAAAATAGATATATGTATTAATTAATTTTTATTTGAGATGACGGTATTATATTTGCTTTCAATGTAGCTTCCATTATTTTTAAAGCATGCAGATTGTCCTGATCATTGTTAGAGGCAATGCAATCCTGTGGTACATACAGTGTATAATTTCTCATATGAGCATCGTTAGCAGTAAATAGGATACATATATTTCCGGCAACTCCTGTTAATATCAGATTTTCTATTTTTAAATAGCCCAATAAAGAATTCAAAGGCGTTTCATAAAAAGCAGAGTAATGTGGTTTAATAAAAATGTAATCATCAGAATGTGGAGCAATCTTATGAATTATATTTTCACTATACTCATTTGTACAATGAGTAATCAGTTGGTCAATATCAGATCTCCAAAGTTGATAATGGTCATTAACATAAATTATGGGATAGCCGAAGGCTTTCATTTTTTTCTTTAATTGTAAAATAGGATTTGTTATAGTTTCGCATTTTTTTGCCAGGATGGGCCCGTGGGAAAATTGAAAGTCATTAATCATATCAATAATGAGCAAAGCAGTGTTTTTCATATGTAATCCCCTCTCTTTTTCTTTTAGGGTGGATTGAATTTATAAAAGTTATCCCACGTGTAGTAAATGGAAAAAGGTTTATTTTATTTGTGATGAAAGGACTAGGTTATGGAACAAGATCAAGATATTTATTTTATGCAACTAGCGATAGAAGAGGCTAAAAAGGCAGAGGAAATACAAGAAGTACCAATTGGTGCAGTCATAGTGTTAGATGGTGAGGTAATTAGTGTCGCTCATAATTTAAGGGAAACTGAGCAACGATCAATCGCTCATGCCGAGTTGTTAGCGATTGATGAAGCTTGCAAAAAGCTAGGGACATGGCGTTTAGAAGATGCAACGTTATATGTAACCTTAGAGCCCTGTCCAATGTGTGCGGGTGGAATTGTTTTATCACGAGTGAAGCGAGTTGTATATGGTGCAAGTGATCCGAAGGGCGGATGTGCAGGAACATTAATGAATCTTTTAACAGATGAACGCTTTAATCATCAATGTGAAGTAGTCACTGGTGTATTAGAAGAAGAGTGCGGTACGTTGCTAACAAACTTTTTTAGAGAGCTTCGTAAAAAAAGAAAAGCGATAAAAAAATTAGAGAAAAGTAACGAGAATTAACGCATTTGCATTTTATAAAAAAACAAGTTATACTGATAATGCCTTTAATGAAGGCAACCGAATATTGGTTTTAACTTTGCCGTGCTAAGCGGGGAGGTAGCGGTGCCCTATACTCGCAATCCGCTCTAGCGAGGCCGAATCCCTTCTCGAGGTTATGTTGCTGTAAGGTCTGCCTTAAGTAAGTGGTGTTGACGTTTGGGTCCTGCGCAACGGGACCCCGTGAACCTTGTCAGGTCCGGAAGGAAGCAGCAATAAGCGGGTTTTCTCGTGTGCCGCAGGAGTGCCTGAACCGAGCTAACTGCTTGAGTAACGCTTATGGTACGTAATCGACAGAAGGTGCACGGCAGTTATATATGTATACAAAACTCACCTTGATACAAGGTGGGTTTTTTGTATGGAAAATAACTTTTGGAATCTATAAACAGAATGGGTTATAATATATAAGATAATAACCTTTGAGGGAGGCCGTATTTTCGTGTCATACCAAGCGTTATACCGAACATGGAGACCGCAAAAGTTCGAAGATGTAGTCGGTCAAAAGCACGTAACAAAAACGTTGCAAAATGCCCTTCTTCAAGAGAAAGTTTCACATGCTTATTTATTTTCTGGTCCGAGGGGAACAGGAAAAACGACGATTGCAAAAGTATTTGCAAAAGCAATTAACTGTGAACATGCTCCGGTAGCTGAACCTTGTAATGAATGTCCTTCTTGTTTAGGAATTACACAAGGATCTATTTCAGATGTATTAGAAATTGATGCGGCTTCAAATAACGGTGTAGATGAAATTCGAGATATAAGAGATAAAGTAAAATATGCTCCAAGTGCTGTAGAATATAAAGTATACATTATCGATGAGGTTCACATGCTTTCTATGGGTGCCTTTAATGCTCTTCTAAAAACTTTAGAAGAGCCACCAGGACATGTTATCTTTATTTTAGCGACAACAGAACCACATAAGATTCCACCTACGATTATTTCGAGATGTCAGAGATTTGAATTCCGAAAAATATCAGTAAATGATATTGTTGAGAGATTATCGACGGTTGTGACAAATGAGGGTACGCAAGTAGAAGAGGAAGCACTACAAATTGTTGCTCGTGCTGCCGAGGGTGGTATGCGTGATGCACTTAGCCTTATTGATCAGGCTATATCTTATAGTGATGATGCAGTTACGACAGAAGATGTTTTAGCTGTAACAGGCTCTGTTTCTCAGCAATATTTAGGTAACCTAGTAGAATGTATACGTGAAAATGATGTATCAAGAGCATTACGTATCATAGATGAGATGATGAGTAAAGGGAAGGATCCAGTTCGATTTATGGAAGATTTCATTTACTATTATCGTGATATGCTTTTATATCAAACTTCACCACAACTAGAACATATGTTGGAACGAGTAATTGTAGATGATCAATTCCGCATGTTAAGTGAAGAAATGCAGCCGGAAGTAATCTATGAGATTATTCATAGTCTTAGTAAAGGGCAACAAGAGATGAAGTGGACAAACCATCCACGAATTTTCTTAGAAGTTGTGATGGTACAACTGTGTCAGCAGTTTATGATGCAAGCAAACGGTGCAGATCGTTTACAAGCGGTTATGAACAGAATGCAGCAACTGGAGAAAGAATTAGAACAAGTTAAAAAGAATGGTGTACCAGCTGGCGTGCAACCTGAAGTAAGAGAGACGCGTGCAACACCAAAACCAATGCGAACGGGAAGTATGAAAATTCCTGTTGGACGTGTAAATGAAGTGTTGAAGCAGGCGAAGCGTCAAGAATTAGAACAATTGAAAGCCGTATGGGGTGAGTTGTTAGGAAGACTCAAATCGTATAACAAAGTGGCATTTGCTGTTTTATTAGAAAATAGTGAGCCAGTAGCGGCTTCAGATGATACTTATGTGTTAGCATTTCAATATGAGATTCATTGTAAAATGGCGAGTGAAAATCGTGAAGCGATGGATACGCTGGAACAAATTCTTTTTGAATTGCTAAGTAAAAAGTTAAATATGATTGCTATCCCGAAAAGTGAATGGGGTAAAATTCGTGAGGACTTTTTACAACGCGAAGGCGGGGATTCTGAAGAAAGCCCAGAGCAAAAAGAAGATCCTCTCATAGAAGAAGCAGTAAAATTAGTAGGGCAAGAACTTATTGAAATAAAAGAATAACTATTATTAGGAGGAATTAAATATGATGCGTGGCGGAATGGGAAATATGAATAACATGATGAAACAAATGCAAAAGATGCAAAAAGACATGGCAAAAGCACAGGAAGAGCTTGGTGAAAAAACGGTTGAAGGTACAGCTGGCGGTGGAATGGTTTCTGTAATTGCAAATGGCCATAAGCAAGTTCTTGAAGTGAAAATTAAAGAAGAAGTTGTAGATCCAGAAGATATCGAAATGTTACAAGATCTAGTGCTAGCTGCAACGAACGATGCACTTAAAAAGGTTGATGAACTTTCAAATTCTACAATGGGTAAATTTACAAAAGGCTTAAACTTACCAGGTGGAATGTTCTAGGAGGATATTGATATATGCATTATCCAGAACCAATATCAAAATTAATCGATAGTTTTATGAAATTGCCAGGAATCGGACCGAAAACAGCGGTTCGATTGGCATTTTTCGTATTAGATATGAAAGAAGACGATGTGTTAGGTTTTGCGAAAGCACTTGTGAATGCGAAGCGAGATCTAGCGTATTGTTCTGTATGCGGACATATTACTGACCGTGATCCTTGTTATATTTGTGATGATTCACATCGAGATCAAACGGTTGTCTGTGTCGTGCAAGAACCGAAAGATGTGATCGCGATGGAAAAAATGAAAGAGTATCAAGGTGTATATCATGTGTTACGTGGTGCGATTTCCCCGATGGAGGGAATTGGACCGGAAGACATTAATATCCCGCAACTCTTAAAGCGACTGCACGATGAAACGGTACAAGAAGTGATATTGGCAACAAACCCTAACATTGAAGGGGAAGCTACAGCGATGTATATATCCCGCCTCTTAAAGCCGACAGGTATTAAAGTAACTCGTATTGCACATGGTCTACCAGTTGGTGGAGATTTAGAATATGCAGATGAAGTAACTCTGTCAAAAGCGCTAGAAGGCCGCAGAGAAGTATAAGAGGAGAAACAAAAATGTTCTTTCAAAAAAAGGGTAAATTGCGTAAAGAGTATGACGATAAGTTAATTGTACTATTAGAAAAAGTAAAGAATGAATGGTTACGTCAAAAGAGAATGGTTGAACAAAGTGTTGAGCCGTCTCCAGATGTAATTTGTTCTTTGAAAATAGCGGAGGCGAAATATTTCTTCTTGTTAAAAGAAGCGAAGCGTCGCCCTGTAAAAATGGAACAATGGTAAAAGGTTCTGCTTAAAAAGCAGAACCTTTTATTTTTTATTTGTTAAAGTAGAGGGGGTATTTCGTTTTAAAAGGATCGTTGAGGATTCTGATGGGTTTGTATGAAGAAAATGTTGCTGCGTAAAAGTTATCACGATGGGCCGACTGGAGTTATAGGATAAACGTTCTTTTTTATCGTCTTGTCCCATACATATAGATATGTATAGGTCATTCATAAGGAGGGAGAAAATGAATTCTACAATTGTTATTGTTGGTATTCTTACTCTAGTTTTTATTTTTCTTGTTTTTGGTATTTCTTCAAAGCCGTTACGTTTTATAGGAAAAGCGCTTTTTCATGTTACTTTGGGAATAGCATTACTCTTTATCGTAAATGTTATAGGAACATATTTTGATTTTCATATTCCAATTAACTTGGGTACAGCAGCAATCACAAGTTTATTAGGTCTACCCGGTGTTGCTGCATTAGTGGTTATTAAGCTTTATATCATGCCAAGATAAAATTATTTTGGCATTTTTTTAAAAAGTGTTGACGAACAAATGATTAATATGATAAATTAATAAGCGTCGTCAGGAACGAAAGAAAAAAGTTGTTGACAGATTTAACGCAAAATGTTAAATTATAAAAGTCGCTGAAACGCGATGTTGAACTTTGAAAACTAAACGAAACAAACAACGTGAAACGTCAATTTTTATTTTTAGATGCTAGACAAACTAACTTT
>NZ_JAEHBN010000036.1:0-15272 GCF_016483605.1 Bacillus cereus group sp. N11 | reverse complement strand
GTCTCGTGGGCTCGGAGATGTGTATAAGAGACAGCTGTATAAGAACTTTAATAAATTCTATTTCTTATTTTAAATATAAATCATATTCTGATATGATATATACATATCTAAAATACTAGTAAACAATAGTTAAGGAGGTATCCTTTCATGACACAGGATTTATTATTTATTACAAAACCTACTGTAACGACAAAAGAGGCAGCAGACTTATTAGGAGTAACCGTACAGACAATATTAAAGAAAGAAAAAGATGGATTAATAGAATGTGTATATAAAAATAACTGGAAACAATTTGGCAGTAAGATTTTCTATTTGGAGGATATTGAACGCTTAAAAAATAAAGATGTAGTTAAAGGCCTTAGCACAAAAGAAGTGGCTGAAATTCTTAATGTAGCACCATCTACTATCTTTACATACATCAAATCTGGAAAATTACCTGCGACAATGGTAGAAAGACGAGGAAAACAAGTATATCTTATCGATGAAGAAGAGCTAGAGATTTTTATGCTTGATTATGAAAAAGCTAAAACAAAGGAGCGAAAAACATTCATCACTAAGATTCAAGATGAAGATATATATCTATATCAATTATTAAGACATCTACATACCGGAAAAACAGCTAGGGTAATAGAGATCAATGGAGCAGATGGAAAAATTCTTACAGAGGATGAAGAAATTTTCCCACTATCCACTTATAAGGAACATGATTATTCCTTTGAACCTCTTCAGAAACAAGCGGTAATTACAAAACGTGGGTATTTATCTTTTTCATTTAAAAAGCCTCAATTATATAATTCCATTACTTATAATCTAATTAACTTATTTTATAAAGAACTTGGTGTCACAAATATGCGATTGACTATTACATCAGATACTATCAAATTAGAAATTAAACCTTTCGTATTACAAGTAGAGCCATTACAATTTCAAGAAGAGATTAAATACTTACATTCTCATATGATATCCGGCACGATACTTCCACATGTAGAAGGGATTTACTTTAAAAGTAATGTAGAGCCATTAACTTTTCATGCTAATCATGAATTTAAACAAAAAATAGTTCAAATGGCCGCGGATGCTGGTATGGGACAGGAAGAATTCTTATTGCAAGCTGTAAAATCTTATATAAGAGATTTAGAACAACGATAAATATTTATTAAGGAGAAAAAGCGTAGGAATTGAATCTTTCTATGATTTTTAAAGTATTCAATTTAAATACTCATTTCCAATTAATGAGTACCTAAAAACTATATACGGAATTGGATACCGCTGGGCACATGAAGAGAAAGATGTAAAATATCACCAAACAAACAACAAGGGTAGTAGGTTCTTATGAAGCGTATTTCAGTTAAATTTTGATTTTATTTTTTTATCTGCACCTTTCTAATTGAAAGCATATTATTTCTTTTATTGCATTACTGCTTAGTCGATACAAGAGTTCAAGAAGAATTGAAATCGCTCCTTGCCAGAGAAAATAGTCACCGTGATGTTTTATAATCCAACGATATCCCATGTAGCTCTCATGAAATCTGAAGCTGAAACAAGAGTTGTAATCACTTCTAAAACTGGTGAAATACTTGCAAAATCAAGTGATGTGGATGCTTCCATGGAAAAACATCTATATACAAAAACGTCTGATGTTAATACAAACGGGAGTGTTGTAGAGGACCGTTGGAAAACATCTAATTCTATTTATACCATTAGTCCCATTCAAATCGGAAATGAAATTAAAGGCTATGTATATATGTTTTTAGGTACAGATTCCATTAAGCAAATGATTCAATACTTAACTTACCAATTTATATTTGTTGGATCTATTACTTTCATTCATTTTATCGTTATAAAACGTTATATATTTTTTAAAGAAAAGACACCCTAAGGTGCCTTTCTCCGACTTAAACCACTTAATAACTACCAAGTGTTAACTGATAACAAGATCGAATTAGTATGTACTTCAAAAAACTGCATGTAAATTGTTGATAATTCCTTACAATTTACATGCAGCTCATTAATTAATAAATCTTAAAGCTCATTCCCTAACCCGGACGATATAATACTTCTTTTTGATAACATATTAAGGAAATAACGTTACATACATTATTACTTTCACTATTTTAAAACGGTTAATCAAAAGTTCTCTTAAGTAATTTACTAATATCATTAGCCACTTGCAGCAGCATCTTTTATTGCTATACTAGACCAATCTAGTTTCAAATACCTATAACCAAAAGCAACAAATAGTCCCGCAATATAAATATAAAACCCTACCCAAGGACCGTAAATCCCAAAATCTAATAAAAAGGTAAATATAAAAGATAATGGTATAAACACGAACCACCCTAAAATCAAAGCGACTTTCATTGTATAATAATTATCTCCAATTCCTCTTAGTCCCCCAGCCAAAATTAACTGAAGTCCGTCAAAAATTACAAACAATGAAGCAAACCGTAATATCTCAACAGTTAAGGACAGTACCATTTCTTCTGTAGTAAATAATTTTGCGATATATTCCGCACCTAAAAAATAAATAATTGTAAAAGGAACTATAAAATATGTCCCTATTTTTACAACATCAATACCGATTTTTTTTGCAATCAATGGGCTTCCTTTTCCAATCTGTTGACCTATCAATATAGTTGCTGTTACTCCAAATCCTATTCCAGGTAAGTATGCAAGTGATATTACATTCAACACAATCTCCGTGGCAGCCAATTCAATATCACCAACTCTAGAAATGAACACAGTAAAGAGAAGCATCGCCCCACTCATTCCAAGTTCTTCTAGACCGATTTTTAAACCTTCGAAATTTACTAATTTGAATTTCGTCTCTTTAAAACTTATTAATTTCTTTGTAGCATACCAATTATTTTCTTTTAAATAACATACTAGTAAACAAGTAACCTGAACAATTTCTGAAACAATGAATGCCCAACCTGCCCCTAGCACACCTAATTTAGGGAAAAATAAATAGCCATTTACTAGTAACAATGCTATTAAAACATTTAAAGTATTACCCAGCATAGAAAAATACATTGGAGTTTTTGTATTTCCAATACCTCTAAAAAATCCATTTAATACTACACGAAACATATTTATAGAAAATGCGATTATTCTTAATCCTAAATATCCTATCCCTATCATTGCAATACTAGATGAAACTCCCATCACTTCAAAGATCCATTTAGGCGCAAAGAATGCAAATAGTATAAAGAATGGAAGCAGAGCAATAACAGAATAGATTCCAGTATAAGTATATATACTACATTTTTTAAATTCTCTAGCTCCATAAGATTGGGATACTAAGAAATTTACAGCAAAACCAATACCACTAAATAGAGCAAACAAATTTAATATAATTACATTTGTAATGCCTACTGCAGCAATAGCTTCATAGCCTAAATGACCAATAATTATAAGGTTTATTACCCCCATAAAGTTAGTTGAACTCATTTCGATTATGGTAGGAATTGTCATCTTTAAAATTTTCTTATTTTTACTCATTTTCAACTCCTATAAAAAAGACATGTCACTGCTGCACCATTTCCCAAATTTACTACATCGCTTTGTTCACATGGTAAACCTCTTAACATTGCTCCTGCAAATTCTCCATTGATAACATAAAGCCCCCAACATAAAATAGCTTTCTTTAATTCGATTGATTTATTTATCAAAAAAGGAATCTCCTCTTCAATTGGATATACTCTCTCTTGAACAATATATACGGCATCAGTTTTTAATAAATTCGAAATTTTGTTTTCCCAATCATTTTCATTAAACTTCCACCCTAATAGTACCTCATTTCCCCCATATCCAATTGTAGGTTTAATAACAAGGTTATCTTTGTTTTTTATGATATAATCAATTCCATTAGTATCCAAATTATTATCTGGAATTATAATGTCTTTTAAAAATCGCGTCCATGGGATACACCTTTCTATTAAATTCAACTCTTTTTTTGTAAATAAATGTTTATACTTTGGATCTGAAAGAAATGCAAAATTCCCTTTATTACTATAAAGCTCTGTATGAAATCCTGTTAATAGTTCCAAATTCCCTGCCTGATAAGCTTGAACGATTGGTTTTACTTCTTCAGGATTATGAAGAGCATCATCACACAAAAATACTCGATATACAATATCAACTGTATGATTTCCTACTACTAGCATATCATTATTACATTCTACATCTTTTTGAGAACATATCACTGCCTTATATCCAGCTTCTATTAACCTTAATTTAATATAATTTAAAGTCCCATAATAACTATCCAAATATTCATCCCAATCCATAACAGCAATTGTTATTTCACTATTTTCTTTTCCAATTTTTATAGCTAAATCCTGGATACTCTTTATTAGTTTATCCATTGGATCAATATAATTCCATCTTTCAGATCCTGTTAATGATTTGTAAAACCCATAAGATGTCATCATTTTATTTAAATGACCTATATCTATTCCCCCGACACTACTATCCACATTTAATTCTAAAAATTTATGTCCAATTTTAGTGAAATATAAATCACTACGGGCTATTAAATTATCATTCTGATATGTCGACATCATTAATTCATATTGTTTCTCTGAAAACCCTAAAGCTGTGCACATATTTAAAATATTCCCCTTAAATATACGTTCGGGTAAAGATACAATAATATCTAACAATGATTTAGTATCTTCACCAATAAGGTTTAATTGTAATTCATCTAAAATTCCCGGTTTTGGAATGATTTCTGTTTCCTTATCCAAATAATACTGGAGGATTCGGTCTTCAACCATTTTATTTTGTAACTTATTAAATGAATCAACTGCCAGTTGAGGCATATCTAAAACCTTTAAGTTGAAATCATCAATAAGTGCCCTCATATACTCGCTACCTCTTCTTTTATAGCTTTTAATGCTATTACAGGCTGCTCGTATCCACCTTGTCCCAAATTTATAACAGCTTTATCTGAAATACGCGATACAATCCCAGCATATTTACCTCCAAACATAAATATATCAATGCCAAACTTTTTATTTTCTTTTATAATATTTTCGCCTTTACATTCCAATATCTGCACACTTGGAATTTCATTATACTCTTGGACTATCCAGTTTTCATTTTTATTATCATTTATAATTTTGGACCATGTCTCATGATTTGTATATTTACCTAAAAATACGTTTTCTCCACGTGTAGAATTGTCTACTTTTAAAACAAAAAGATCTTTATTTTCAATAATATATTGAATTAAATTTACTTCTTCTCCTTTGAAACTGGTAATAGTTTCTTCTAATTTCCTTGTCCATAAAATATGCTTATTAACCATTTCAATTTGTTCTTTAGATAGATATTTTTCTTGGAATTTTGAATCTGTAAGTAACGCTAAAGTCATTTTACTCTCTCCAATAAACATAGAAGAATACGAGTTAACGTTACAGACTAATCCTCGTTCACATGCTTCAATTACATCCTTCATATCTTCATTTCCCAACTCTAATTGGTCAACTTTATTATAAATAATATCAATTGGTTGTTGATTAAATATTAATTGTTTTCCTTGTGAGTCTAATTTTAAATCTCTCAAATCACAAATAATAATTTTGTAACCCATTTCACACCCATATTTTTGAATGTGCTCTAATTCATATGAGTATTTTTCAGCATAATTCACAAGCGCAATTTGAGGATTTTCCTCATTACCTCCCATTTCTCTATAAGCACTGACTAGTTCATTAAGGAATCCATTAGGTGTATCACACAGAAATTGCTTCTTTTCATAAGAATTAGTGATTTCTTTAATTATAGGTAAATCAAGCCATTTCTCTTTCAATTTTCCCAATACAACAACGCCTCCAGGACAACAAGCATTCGGTTCCACTACTTTAAATTCATATCCACCATTCCATATGCAGTCAAACCTTGAAATGCGTATCTTTCTCTCATAACCTGGATTGATATTAATTAGCTTTTCATATTTACTATAATATGAAAAGTATTCCCTAATCTCTGTATCTTTCTCGTAAGCATCTAATACTATTTCTAGAGAATCAGATAATATTTCAGAAGCCCTCTTAAAATAATCGTTTTCTTCATCTGTAATTGCTAAAGGTTGCACAGAAAAAGGGAGTGCCTTTCCTTTAAAAACCAAACCCTCATTCTGAATTATTTGATCTACTTTCCTTAATGTTTCTTTTAAACCCACTTCATTTTTTGTTGCTAAAGAATGAAATTCTGATTCAAGTTTTTTAAATAACATATAAAACTCCTCCTTTTATTTTCTTTTATCAATTACACGAACTACTTTTCCTGAACTTTCTGAAATTTTCATTTTTTCTCGTCCTACTAAGCTAACTTCCAATGGCTCAATAACTTGTAATTGAATCATTTGTTTTAATTTAGGTGTAAAGTTTAATATTCGATTTTTAATTATACTTATCAAATGTTCTTCAATTTTCTCATCCAGATTTTTCCCTGAAACTTCAAAGGACACTTGAATCTTATCTCTATTTTGATGTTTAGTTATTAACAATTGAAATTCCCCAGTTAACTCTTCTAAATGACTACATGCTTGGGCGAATATTTGTGGAAATATTTGTTCCCCACCTAATTTAATTATCTCTCCTTTTCTCCCCACTAATTTAATTTTAGGATTTGTTCTACCACATGGACATAAAGTATCTATTTTCATTGCTAAATCGTTAGTTTGGTATCTAATAATTGGCATTAATTTTCTTTTTAAATTCGTAATAACAAGTTCACCAATATTACCATCTTGTGTAGGTTGACCTTTTTCATTTAAAACTTCAGTATATTGTAGCTGATCATGTATATGATACATACCTGGCTCACAGTAATCACACTGAAAACCTATAGTACCAACATCCATGCTTTGAAATACAGATTTAAAACTTTTTACTCCTAATATGGACTCTAAATAATTCTTTGTAGAAGAATACATTTTTTCGCCACCATAAACAATCTGATTTATTGAAAGAGTTTTGTTTGACTTCTCTATATATTGCGCTAACGGTATTACATCAGATGGCATAACTAATAGCGTTGTAACATTAAACATTTTTATATAATTAAACAGTCTTTCGAGGTCTGAGCTAATACCAATGGGAACAATTTTACATCCCGTTCTTTCAAGTCCTAGGTAAACAGTAAATTCAGATGTTAAAAATCCAGGCACTCCAAATGTAGCAACTGCATCATTTTCATTAATCCCAGCCATTGCATAACCTTTTCCATGAAAGAAAATATTCTCTTTCAATTCATCTGAGGTCAAATAAATAATTTTAGGTTCTCCAGTTGTCCCTCCACTTGTAAATACATACGAATTCCGGGGTGAACCTGTCAGCATATGTATGGGAGGTGTCGTTTTAATAATATCCTTAGAACTTATCATAGGAATTTTTTGGAACTCCTCCAAACTATTAAGATTGACTTTCACTTCTTTATAAAATGTTTTATAAAATGATGAATATTCCTTAGCTAAAGATAAAACTTCATTAATTCTTTCTAGTTGCCATTTTTGTTTTTCTAAAATTGGGATAAAATCAGTCGTTTCCTCTAACTTTGAAAATATTAAAGTATTAATTAAAGATCCTCTCCTTTTTATTTAATTAAACTTTGCAATACATATAGTATTTTTTATCACATCCAACTCCATAATTACTAAATTATGTAATAAATGTTACAACCCAAAGTTTATACACAGGAATTATTTTTTGGAATGCAAAAAATACTACAAATTATTACATTTTTCGATAATTGTGTATTTTTTAGCATTTTTTTATTTATTTATTAGTAAATCCAAGCTATTTTTCATATTTCTTCAAATTCTATTTTGAAATAAATGTATATTTTATACATAACTGAAAAATCGGAATTTTATTGATAAATCCAACTCTAATTTAATATCATTTATAAATATATATAGATTTAAAGTTATTATATTTGTTATTTTAATCATTTTTATACACCAAGGAACAATCTACATTTCATAAAGCCCTCACCCTCTTTAACATGCAATCCAGTGAAATAACTCGTTTTAGATACGTAGAATTATGGTTTAACCAGTAATCAATGATCAGGTGTACTTACCCTAGGTATACCTGAGTCTATTTGTTCCCCAACTCGAAAGAGATAAATAGTTTTGTTCCTATTCATGAAATAGTACGATGAATGCTATTATTTCATAAATTGTCAACAAGCGTTATGTATGTACGAGAAAAAGGAAGGAGCCAAATAAGCACCTTCCTTTTTCAATCAATTAACTAAATTACTCTCCGGTAAAAATTTAAATAGTGATGCTGATTTATAGGCGTCTGATTACGCATTAAACATGCTAGCTGTGTAAACGAAAGATATTAGTAGACGGGTTTACCGTATGAAAAATATTGACTGGAATTTTGTTACTCCCCATCCGTTAATACAAGTAGAAAATCGAACCATCAACTAGCTTTCGAAGGTGACGTTCCTTTAATAAAGGATAATCATAAAATAGAGTTACATCATTTAACGCAAAAAAACTGGTTCAATGGTCGAAATACTAGCTAATAAAAATGATGAATTTAATAAAGCACTGCATTGTTAAGTGAAATCAGGGAAAAGTTTTAGAAATAACAAAGATATATATAAACAGTATAAAAATTTTAGGAATAACTATTGGAAAATGAAAGCGCAAGAACAATTAGAAGGAAAATAAAAAGATGAAAAAAGTGATGCACTCATAATGCATCACTTTTTTAGATAAATACGGGAAGTAGCTCTTACGATTCAAAGATTCATTTTCCTGTCTTCTACCCTTCCCACTTCAAACAATCTGTAAGGGCGTTAAGTGGTGAGTAGTTCAAACCTAAACTAATCATTATAAATGATAGATTCTTCTTCCTGATTACTGGTAATGCAGACGCGATAGATAAAACCAATGCAGTACCCAGTATAAGAAACAGTGCTCCAAAATAAAATACAAAGTATAAAATAACATCGATTAAAGGTTCCATAATAGCCCTGCCCTCCGAGGGATTCATTCTACAGAATACACTTATGTTATATAGAAAGTCAGGATACTGAACTTAGTTATCCACATCTTCAACCTCATTTACATCTCTTTAGGAGATTTTCAATCCCCTCTACTACTGATTTCATATTAGTGTAATGAACTTCATTATTTTATTTTTTTACATACTCTTTTTATACGAAATTACTTATGTTTCTTCGCTTTTTCAACGCTATCTCTTTCATCGGCTATTCGTAAAGAATCACCTGTGAAAGACTTTACTGTGAAGGGTAGATTCTTTTCATAATCGTTCTCTTCGTTTTTCTTACCGTTTTCAATAAACTCTTTTAATGATAAGGTAATTTGTTTTTTGTCTCCATCGTATGACCAATTTCCTGTTGCATAGTTTTTCTTTTGTTGTTCTTTGTCTTGACTTTCATACATGGTCATCGTTCCGTCTTTTTGGAAGTCTATACTAAAAGTTACCTTTTCAAATTTATAAAAGTCCCATACTCCTACTAACTCCTTGCCGCTTGAAGAAAGTTCAATTATTCCATCTTTAGGATCAGGCACAGAATCATCATCAATATAGGTTTTATTGACAGAATCCTTCATATCCTTCTTCATCTTATCAAGTGCTTTTTGCCTTGCATCAGGGTATTTCTCGTCTATCTCCTCAAACAGCCCTAACCACATATAAATCCCTTCTTCTATACTTTTCGTACCATTTTCTACGATTTCTTTCATTTTAGATGTACTGTACGTACCGTCTTCATACTTTTTAACCGCATCTTCTACTTTCTGTAAGTTTCCTTTAATATCCTTTGTCCCTCTTAGGATCGCATGCTCATAGTAGTCTTTAAAATGGGAAGGTGGAGTTAGGCTTGCAAATTTGTTTACATCATTCTTTGTTGTATCTATTTGGTCTAATACACGAGTTATATGAACTTTATCACCTGTAAATAATAAATTGTTTCTCTTCTCTAGTTCCTTCGCTTCATATTGAATGTTTACAAATTGTTCGTATAAACGATACGGATACTCTTTTTCTGAAACTTTTACCATCTTTATATCTGCATTATCTACTTCGTCTGAAGGAAACCCCTCTACATCGTTATCGTATCCTGACTTGTTTGTTTCTGGTTTACTTTCTCTACTATATGACTCAGTTTTCACTTCAGCCTTCTTTTCAGATTTATTCTTCTCATCTTTTTCAGTTTTAATTGTAGCTAATGCACCTCTTAATTGTCTTTCAATCTCTTCATCACTATAGTGCAAACGCTTCATGTCTTCTACCATTTTATCTGCTTTAAATTCTTTATCTACCAGTTTGTACTCTGACTGTGTAAGTCCATATGTTTCTGTTGTGCAACCCGCTAGCAAGAAACTTACACTGAGCCCTGTTAATGCGATACCTTTGAGTGATCTGTTCATATTCTTTTGCCCCTTATCTTTTCGTACTTCTTATCTCCATCCATAGATAGTCCATTATTAACGTTTTCACGATATGTATTGTCTGCTATTACTGTTTTGCTTTCCTTACTACCTATTTCAGCCTGATTTATCTCATTTACCGTATCAGTATTAGGCATTAATACGTAATATCATTACAAAAAAGGACATACCTATGCATATAACCGTTAACCAGATATATCCCTTTATTATTTTATAGTGAAATAAATAATGGGTCAAAGAAATTTTGCGAAAATTATACAAAAAAGGCATAATTTATTGCTTACCAGCAATAAATTATCTGGGTAAAGAAGAAATATTAGAGAATATCACATTGTTGTAGTCTGTAGTATTTTTGAATAGTATTTTAATGACTATGCAGTACGGAGTGATTCAAAAAGGACCTTTTACGGAAAGATAAGAGGTTATCAAGAAGATAAAAAGGTTATCAAAGGCTGCACAAAACTCTCAGCGGATGATAACCTTTTGAAATATTGTATCAATGATTTAGATAGCTACTTACAAATATATCATTGAGCCACTCCAAATACATTGATTTCAGCCGCACTTGTCCATGGATTATTGTTTACCTCGCTTAATGCTCGTAGTCTAATATAACGACCTGTCTTGTTTGCAAAGCTAACTTCTTTCAAGCTAGTATTATTTGCAAAAGCACCTATGGATACAGCTGTCCCCCAGTTTATCCCATCACTACTGACGTAAAACTCATAGTCCTTAATCGTTCCATTTATTTGGCCGTCTTGCCTTGGCAAGTAGCTGAATTTGGAGAGGTTATAGGTTGCACCTAAATCAATTTGAATCTCATGCGGCATTGGAGCTACGGGGCTCCAGTTTGTATGCCAAAATGTGTCTTTGTTTCCATCAAAGGCATACGTACCTAAATTGTACCAATTATAGCTATCTACATATTTTAGTGTCCAGTTTGTTTGCGGAATTAAACTAGCTTCTTTTGTTGTGACTGCAACATTCATAGCAGAATTACTTGTACTTGTAGTTGTAATGGTTACTCCTGATTTTTCTCCCGTGTAGGTATTACTATTCGGATTGGTGTCTGGACCAAAGGTAGCAGCATGATTTTGATTCGTGTAATAGAACGGGTCTTGGTATTCACTGATGGATTGCTCTATATCAATGAAAGGATGAGGATCACTGGAATTATTATTCATGGATTCATCAATATGCCAAACCGCAATACCACCAGAATTTGTTGGTAAGCTCGCATCATATCCAACCTTTGCGCGATTCTCAACTAAAAAATACGTATTATCCTTTAAAGGAATCTTTAACACATTATAGTTATTTTGGATCGCATTTAGAGTGAAATTGTTAGTGGTATTTACTACATTTGGTGTTACAAATCCTAATTTTACTTTTGACCAAGCATCCATATGACCGGGTGTAGCTCCATAATCTTCTCCTTGAAGACTATTCCAAGATCCGTTACCCATTATACTTAGACTACCCACATGATTATTATCACCATATAGATCTGGCAGGCCAAAGGAATGACCTAATTCATGAGCAGGGATACCAATCGTTGCCATATGACCATATTGTTTTTCACCCTGCGCCGTATACATGCCTGATACAGTAACACCATCGTGATTTGTATTGGAAGCATACGACTGATGTGCCCAAATATAAGGAAGTGGAGCACCAGGAGCAGCCTGTTCATTTCCAGCAAGAAAACTTACAATGTAGAAGCCATCTTTAGAGTCAATGACTTGATCATTATTAGTATCAAAACTAGCAAAATTCACTTGAGAATCAGCTTTAGCCAATGCATCTGTTATAACCGTACTCATGCTTTTTCCTGATGTACTCGGATGAGCATAGTCTAATTTTATTTTAACTACCCCATCATTTTGCGTACCATACGCTTCGGAAGCTGGAGTGATCTGTACTTTTCCATTACTTACTTCATTATAGTAATTCTTTACTGACTTTTGATTTGTAGAAAAGAATTTGTTACTCCAATCGTTATCGCTATATGCAATATCAACATCTGTAAACCCAATCAACAAAACAAGTAATTTTTTGGTCCCTATAACTGGAGTGACAGTTCCATCAATATTTTTTGGTGATTCTTTTTGTAATGTATTCATGTGCTCCTGTTTTTTCTTTGCTTGAGGGTTGTATTTCGTTATCCATTTGTTCAAATTGTTCTCATTTACCGCCATTGAAGGCTTCTTATCAATTTTATATTTTTTCCCCGTCGATTTTAGTTCATCTGATGTAAGCTCCGCGTAATTCCAATACCCCTTCTGATCTTGTAAAATCACGTCGCCATCCTTTGTACTTACCCAATGGAACCATTCATCTCCATGTAACGTGCCCTCAAAAGATTCGCCTGAAGGCTGCTTCATTTTGACAATTCCATCGTGTGCTGGTGCGGCAAAAGCATTCGTTTGAACATACAAAACACAAATTAAAGAAAAAACGGACATGAACAGGAATTTAAAAATTCTTTGCATAAACTTTCCCCCTTTTTCAATGGTATGTGGCATATTCTGTTGATAGCCAGACTAGATTCATACATGGAATAAATCGAGAGATACATCTGAATAAGACTAACAGAATACCTTTAATTATAATTACAATAAATTGAAAAAATGTTATTTTTTTAATTTGATTAATACTTTCTCAATATTAGTCAAAAAAACAGAATTGATGAAAGTTACATGTGGAGTTCCGGAAAAAATTATACTTTTTTAGAATGTATATAATGCCACACCACATGTTGAATAACCCAAATTACATAAAGCAGCCCAGTCTTGTGTACCATGCTTATTTTTAGGTTTTATAAATCCCGGCTCTTTTGCAAGTTGTAGAAGAATATGTAGAGATTCACCGAAGAAGTGAAATTCATCTCGAATCGATAAATACATAGAAAAACGCCATCCTTTCCTATAATTCTGTAGAAAGAATAGCGTATTTTTCATTTAAAAGGTACTATTTGAACTACCCCACTTTCACTTCGTTTAGAAGTGGGGATTCCTAAGTAAAGAGTTCTATCGAACTCTAATTTATTAGGCTAACCCCGCAGTCCTTGCGGTTAGAAGCCTTATAGCTTCATTCTTTAGATTGATACTTGCGTTAATATCCCTATCATGGTGTGTAAGGCAAGAAGGGCAGTCCCATTTACGTAGGTTTAGATTTTTAACGTCTTTGTTTTGATATCTACAACAAGAACATAATTGGCTTGAAGCAAATGTTTTCGATACGACAATGACTTGTTTGCCGTACCATTTTGCCTTATATTCCAACATAGTTCGAAACTGAGACCATGATACCTCACTAATTGCTTTTGCTAACTTATGATTCTTTAACATATTCGATACTTGCAAATCCTCTATACCGATAACATCGTGGTTTTTGATGATTTCAGTCGAGATTTTGTCCAAGTAATCTTTTCTAGCATTCTTCATGTATTCATGAATTCTAGCTACTTTTATTCGTTGTTTATTCCATCGAGAAGATCCTTTCATTCTTCTAGAAAGAATACGCTGTGCTTTTGCCAACTTCTCTTCTAATGATCGAAAAAAATTCGGATTTTTATAGGTTGTTCCATCTGACAAAATGGCGAAATCTTTTAGTCCTACATCTATTCCAATGTAAGAATTTGTTTTCGGAAGTTCTTGCACTTCTGTTTCAACTAACAATGACACAAAGTATCTGCCAGAAGGGTTCTGTCTAACTGTAGCATTTAAAATACGTCCTGTTACTTCACGACTTTTGGCAAATCGAACAAGACCTAATTTTGGCAATTTTATTTTGTTTCCTACAACGGCAATGTTTTCATTTGTTTGTTTTGTGGTATAAGATTGTACGTTGTTCTTCTTAGATTTGAAACGCGGGGCATTGTTTTGTTTTTTGAAAAGGCGTGTATAAGCATCCGCAAGGTTGCGAACAGACGACTGAATCGCAATACTATCCACTTCTTTTAGCCAAACAAACTCTTTCTTCATGGCAGGAAGTTTGGCAGAGCATGTACCATATGTCAAACCTTTTCCTGTTTCTTTGTATGCATTATTCCATAGAGATAGGAAATGATTGAATACAAAACGAGAACAGCCAATCGTTTTATTGATTAGAGTCGCTTGTGCTTTATTTGGATAGATACGAAATTTATATGCTTTATTGATCATCATTCATTTCACCTCCATTTCGATATGTATCTATTATATAACAAACATACATTCGATAGGTAGTGAAGTAACAATTTATGTATGTCGAATAATTAAGATGGCTCCCTGCCATCCCTTGTCTGAAGCCAATTCATCTCCCACCTACTCACTTAGCGTTCCTTGAGGAAGGAGTCTTCTTGGCTAAAATGATAAAGAGACTTCACCCTTTCAACTTACAATGTACTTCAACGACTACTAGCTACTTCCTAAACGTTGTTCCTCATTTACTAATCTGTTTATGCTTTTTTTAAATTTGCAAAAGGACCAACAATATGTTCATATTACTTATTAACCATTATTGGCTGGATTCTCTCCTGAATTCCCATCATTACTTGGTTGCATTGGCGTTCCATGGCCATCCCCATTGTTTGGCAGTGTTGTATTTCCTTGGTCACTACCATTGTTTGGCGGCTTTGTATTTCCTTCGCCACTACCATTGTTTGGTGGCTTAGTATTTCCTTCGCCACTGCCATTGTTTGGTGACCTTGTATTTCCTTCGCCACTACCATTGTTTGGTGGCCTTGTATTTCCTTCGCCACTACCATTGTTTGGTGGACTTTTCTTTTGGTCTACTATTAGCTTTTTTTCATGCGTTTTCTTTGGCTGTTATTTTAGATTGTATT
>NZ_JAEHBN010000035.1:0-15559 GCF_016483605.1 Bacillus cereus group sp. N11 | reverse complement strand
TTATCATGGCTATAAACTCTTATTTGAAACTATATAGCCTTATCATGGCTATAAACTCTTATTTGAAACTATATAGCTTTATCGGGGCCTATAAACTTTTATTTGAAACTATATTGCTTTATCGGGGCCATAATCTCTTATTTGAAACTGCATAGCCTTATCACGGCTATTACTTCTTATTTGAAACTATATAGCCTTATAACGGCTATTACTTCTTACTTGAAACTACATAGCCTTATCGCGGCTATTACTTCTTATTTGAAACTATATAGCCTTATAACGGCTATTACTTCTTACTTGAAACTACATAGCCTTATCATGGCTATAATCTCTTATTTGAAACTAGGTAGCTTTATCATGGCTATAATCTCTTATTTGAAACTATATAGCTTTATCTTGGCCATAAGCTCTTATTTGAAACTACATAGCCTTATAACGGCTATTACTTCTTACTTGAAACTACATAGCCTTATCATAGCTATAATCTCTTATTTGAAACTATATAGCTTTATCTTGGCCATAAGCTCTTATTTGAAACTGCATAGCCTTATCACGGCTATTATTGCTTACTTAAAACTACATAGCCTTATCATGGCTATAATCTCTTATTTGAAACTATATAGCTTTATCTTGGCCATAAGCTCTTATTTGAAACTATATAGCCTTATCACGGCTATTATTTCTTATTTGAAACTATATAGCTTTATCGGGGCTATAAACTCTTATTTGAAACTATATAGCTTTATCTTGGCTATAAACTCTTATTTGAAACTATATAGCTTTATCTTGGCTATAAACTCTTATTTGAAACTATATAGCCTTATCGCGGCTATTACTTCTTACTTGAAACTATATAGCCTTATCGCGGCTATTACTTCTTACTTGAAACTATGTAGCCTTATCATGGCTATTACTTCTTACTTATAATAATGAATAGCTATATTGTGGTTATAATTTCGTAATTTATGAAACGTTATAGCTATATGATGGCTACAACTTTTAAAAAATGAAACGAGAATATCCTGAAAATCATTCGACTAAAAAAAATTTTATTCTATGTAATTTACTAATAAACGTTGATATAAAGCCATTTCTTTAATTATGAAAGAAAACAAAATAAAATCATTATAGCTATATGATGGCTACAACTTTCACTTTAAAACTTCAAACAAATCTATATATACCAAGGGTTACAGCAGCTTTCAATAAAATATAACTTGTTTTAAAAACATGAAACGTTATAGCTATATGACGGCAGGAAACATGAAACGAAATGAAACGTTTATAGCGGTATGATGGCTACAACTTTTCATTTAAAAACAGTTATAACTCCCTATATATCAGTATTTATACGAAATCTAGAGAAATTTCTTAGTCAATCCAAAACATGAAACGTTATAGCTATATGATGGCTACAACTTTAAAACAAAATTAGCATAAAACCCTATAAAATCAATGGTTTAGAAAGATTTATCCCACTACATACTACGTTTCATATTTAAAAAACTTCATAGCCCTATGGTGGCAACAAACTTTTTTTCATGAAACGTCAAACCCCTTGTCGCACAAGGGATTGAGGCACGTTTCATTTTTTTATTTTTCCTCTTAAAGGGACAGATTTCACCAGTATTCGATTTGATATAATCAAAAATGTAATTCTATATCTAATTGTGGGGAAAACTGCAACTTAAAATAAAAGGAGGTGAAAAAGATGGCAAAACCTTTCGTTATAAAGAACAAACGTAGTTTGAATGGTGAAACAACAACACCGGTAATTGTAACAATTAAATCATGGCAAAAGTTAGTAGATGCTTTAGAAGGTAAGTATTACAGTTTTAAAGATACTTATCTAGAAGACATTGTGAATTCAATGTCCTATGAAGAACGAATTGCGGATGAAGAGGGATTTGTTGAACAAGCAAAGCCATCTTTTTCACTGAAAATGAAAAAGATTGTAGATAAAGTAAGTGGATTTGATAAAAATGAGGGCAGAAAACATAAGCTATATGGTATTACAAATGCTGATGTAGAAGTATTTCTATTTCTTCATAAAAAATGTAATACATATGGTGAGCTTTCGCATGTATCGATCCATATGCTTTGGGAAGATTATAAAAATTATAAAGAAGCATTTGCACATATTCACCACTCACAATTTTATGTGGCTTTGAAGAAGTTAAGTTTCCATAACATCATTACAATCGAAAATGAGTACAGTGGTAAATATAAAATCACCTTAACTGATTTCATGAATAAAGAAACGAATAAAGCAAATGCATATACATTTATTAGCCCGATAGTATTTACTAAAGAATTCTTTGAGTTATCCATTGCAGCTAAGAAACTATTCATGGATGTAGCAATGCAGCAGAAACGCGAAACTACCCTGAAACGTTCTTTATTTAAAGTTGATGAACAAGGAAACTCAACTCACTTTGGTGGTATGTATCGTTACTTACATAAGAAATACCCACATCAGATTCGTGCTGTGCTTGAAGAACTAGAAACAAAGCTATCTGCTACTGGATCTCCTTTATTTAAAATTTGCAAGTTAGAAAAAGGGAAGAAGAACAAAAAGCAATACACAACATTGCATTTATCTGTACATCCTGATTTCTTATGCGCAAAAGAAGAAGGAGCAGAATACCGTGATCCTTTTACACCACGAGATACATATAAGCGTAAAGTTAAATTCATTGAAAATCTGTTAGTGGAAATGAATATTGCTGAATTTGCAAAGGATATGAACCAATTCATTAACGTTTTAAAACACTCTTGTCATCGTCAAATTCGCCAAGTAGTTCGTGGCTTACGAGAAATGATTGATCGACAAGAAGGATATCCTAAAAAGCTTGTTTATACACTAAGTAAATTATTAAAGCAATCTTCTCAATATCGTGTATTAGACACAGCTGCTAAAACTGGTATTTATCCTTTAATTACACACAATGTACCTAAACATGAACAAGAAGAGGCCATTTTTAAATTTGGTACTCATTTTGCTATATACTCTTTACGCAATGTTCAAAAGCTATTCCGTAAAGCGCATGACCTGCTTCATGCGAAATATGCTGTACCTGTAGCCTTAGATGCTTACCATCGTAATTACATGCAGTATCAAGAGGAATCACTATTTAGAAAATATGCTTATGAGCAAGGAGTAAATATTAACGCATATACAGCATTAGAAATTGAAATCCGTGAACTATTAAAGTCTAGCGGGCATCAAGGAACTAACATGCCTAGTGATATTCGTGAAATGTTCATTGAAAAAGTTGATAAATTGTCGAAGGAAAAGATTCGT
Organism: Bacillus cereus group sp. N11; assembly: GCF_016483605.1. Lineage (NCBI taxonomy): Bacteria > Bacillati > Bacillota > Bacilli > Caryophanales > Bacillaceae > Bacillus > Bacillus cereus group sp. N11. The sequence goes on along the minus strand of NZ_JAEHBN010000035.1, from coordinate 12,255 downwards.
GTAATTGAGGTCCCTGAAGACTTTGATTTAATTCAGTTTCTACAGTCCTTAGAAGCATACTACCGTTCAACAAGTGAAACACCACATTCAGTTGATCAGCTGCTTCCAGCAATGTAAAGATACAGCTCTCTATTTTTGAAAAAACAAAAGTGGAGGGCTATTCGTGTTGAAGATACCCTATGAAATGCATTACTTCAAACAAAACAGAGAGAAAGTTTTCAATTTTAATGATCACGCCTCTCTATTTTTTATGCAATTACATACATTGCATGTAAATCAAAATGAGATATTCACAATTTCTGAGTTATTAAATCTGAATTTTCAATTCTTTTGTGTCATTTCATCTACAAAAAAGCATAAATATTTTTTATAATTCTGTTGATATCTTAATAATTTTGACCTGATGTGTATAACATAAAGCCTTAAGTACTGTTCTTATCATGTTCTATCTCTAAATCTACTTAAAATCAGAAAAACTTCTGTTAGTTATGTTTAAAAAGTGGATTCTGTTCCTAACTTTGACCAATTTGTTAATAAATTGTGTGTAGTTTTTAAGAAATGTGGAAAGCTTGTTCATAAATCAGCAAAATTTATATTTATTATTTATTCATTCACTCGCATCAAATTAACGATGATTATATGTAGTTTTTATATACCTACTTTACGATATTTTGTAGTTTTTAATCATCATCCAGCTCATTAAGTACGTTCCCAGTATTTACTTTTTATGATTTTTTACGGCTAGAGTAATGATGAACCCTTAGCACAGCAATGTTTTAAGACGATTTTTTCTCTGTATAAAAGTATTATCTTTTTTCTTTATATATATTAAAGATATATATTATATTAGGTTTTTATATTGTGTAATACTTACTATAGAGAATAGACCCTGTGTAAAACCAATTTCATTTCTTAATGGAATTGGTTTTTTTATGTACTTTAATAAACATTATATTTAGGTTTAATCTTCCTAAAAAAATTTTGATATAAAACATAATTTTTTTTATTTCTCTTAGATTTCCGAAAAAATTAAATCATACTTAAAGTAGATAGTTAATTAGTGGAAATTACAATGAACCTTGTAATCTCCTAACCATTTAAAAAGAGAGGTGAAGACATGGTAAAAAAGAAATCCCAGAAAAACGCCGAAAAAAAGAAATTTACATTCTTTAAAAAGGCAAAGAATAAAACAACTGAACTATTAGATATGCAACAAGAAAATTCAGAAGTACTTAAAGAAAAGAAGACACGTAAAACGAGGGAGAAAGTTCCAGCTATAACAGGAAGAAAAGTAGGTAAGGTTACATTTTGGTGTGTGATGGGATTCGTGTTTGCAGGAAGCTCCCTTTCATTTATCCAACTTGCCGGTTCTCCTAGAGCAGTAGCTGTTCAAGAAAAGAAGGAGGAACCCGTAAAAGTTAAGATGTCGGAAGCAGAATTAATTGCATATGCCAATAGTTTTGCCGCTGATTATTTTAACTGGAAGGTTGATATGAATGTAGCTGAAACACGGAAAAAACGATTAGAAAAATATTTAGTTGAAGGATCCGATGAGCAAGGAGGATTAAATAGGGATAGTTTAAAAAATGCTTCTAGTACGTTAGTTAAGTCAGAAGCTGTAGAGGTTCGTCAAAAAGGAAATGAAGCAGAAGTTACATTGAAAATCATTCAAAAACTAGAACCTGTAAATAATCCAGCTCCTGGAACGACTCAAGCCCCAGATACACCAAAAGAACCTAAAGAAGTGACAAGGTACTTCTCTATTCCAATCTTAATGGAGAAAGAGAAGATGGTGATTCCTGACAATCCTACAATCGTTCATGGAGAGAGAGAAAAGGCATCTTATAAAGTGGCTACATTTAAACCAGAAGGACGAGAAATAAATACAGATGCAGAAATAAAAAAAGTAGAACAATTTTTGCAATCTGTATTTAAAGTGTATACAGAAGGAACACCAGAAGAAATTGCTTACTACTTTGAAAAAAGCAATATAACAAATGGACTAAAAGGTATTATGACATTTAGCAAATTAGAAAACTTGCGGATTTATGAAGATAAGGATAAAGGGTACAGAGTCTTAGTTGATGCCAAATTAAAAGACAACGATAGCAGCTTAGAGTACACATACACATATGATTTAAATCTAGTAAATAAAGATAATAAGTTTTCAATTAGCTCTATGAAAAAATTTGAAAACACATTAGAGAAAGTGGAGGGTAAATAATTATGGAGCTTTTGGGATTAGATATGGTTGCTCATCAATTACCTGCTATTACAGATGCAGCTGTAATAGGTAATATAAATTTTGGAGTAAATATTAAAAACTGGTTAGTAGCTCAATTGGGCCCGATCTTTTTAGTTGTAGCACTTATTGGAGTTATCGTCTTTGCAGTTAAACGACAAATGGCTGGTTTACTTGGTTGGATAATTGTTTGTGCACTATTATCAGTTTTTGTATTCTCACCAGACGTTTTCAAAGATCTTGGTACAAAATTATATAATTTAGTATTTAAGTAATAAATTAAAAATCTCTAAAAATATTAAAGGGGTTGGTAGAAATGACTCAAAAGCCGACTCGTAAAGAAGTTAGGACATACAACTCGATATGGGATATTCCTAAGAGTTTATACGGAATAAGGGACTTAACTCTCCCTTTCCCAGTTCCTTATAGACAGTTGGGCTTCTTTGTTGGATCTTTACTTTTAATTTTAATTCTAGATCAGTTTTTACCTTTAGGAAATAATGTGTTTTTAAAATATTTAATATTACCAGGTGGAATAGCATACTTCTTTGGCAATGTAGAATTGGATGGAAAAAGCCCGCATAAATTTTTATTTCGACTTTTCGTGTTTATGTTCGAAAGTAAGAAGATTAGCCGCTATAAAGATACAACTGGTAATATTGGAAACTATCAATATAAAACCTTAATACGATTCAAGGATGATTCAATCAATAATAAGTAACTAATTAATCTATACGGAAGAATTATTTTAGTCTCATATTCTTCTCTAAGGAGGGTAAAATGAATCAGGTTGAATTTCCAGTCAAATACTTTCACGAAAATTTGATTTTTAACCAAGATGGCTCTTGCTGGGCGTATTATGAGGCATACGGAATACCATACGAATTCCGAGGAGATGATGATAAAAATACCTTATTCATGCGCCAACTTGGATTGTTTTGGAATTTCGATGAAGAAAAGCACCTCTTAATGATTCCTGTTTATCAGAACTTCCAAGAAAAAGCAGATGAATTCAAAGAAACAGTAAGCGGTGAATTAAAAGAACTTGCAATTGATCATACAGATGATGTGGTACATGAGCTAGAACGAAAATTTGGGAAAAATGCAGTAGAGTATCGATATTTTATTGGCGTGAAATTAAAGGTAAGACACATACAAGAAGGGCTTAAAGAAATGTTGTATACAGCATTTCATACCTTTAAAAATACTGCAGAACAGTTTGGATTACTTGGTGATACTAAAATACTAAAAACTGATTTGGAGATGTTTAAAAGAGAAGCTAGCGCTTTTAAAAATAAAATAAGAAAACATTTGGCTGTAAGGGCTCTAGAAACTAATGAAACGCAATGGGTTATATTAAGAAACTTCTATCGCACATTAGAGGCGCCAGTAACTGCTGGATGGACACCTCCCGTACAAAATGACGACTCTGCAATCATACCAAATCAAGAAAGCTTATTACGTTTATCAGAGGCAGAATTTGATGTTAAAGGAAGACATATTGAAATGTCTCAAATTGGTACCGACGGGTTAGAATATCCAGCATATATGAGCTTTTTATCGGCTTCTAAAATTCCATATACGATGGAGTTTCCAGACCAAGAGTGGATGTATATGATTCAAAATATAGATTTCCCAATTGAAATGAGTGTTCGCACTGAAAATATTAACCATCGCAAAGCTCTATCTAAACTAAATAAAAAGAAAAAAGATTTAGAAGATCAAGAGGCACATGCAAGAGAAAATGCACAAACTGTTGGACTAAACGTGTATGAAGGTGTTCAAGAAGCTACTGAATTACAAGCACTTATACAAAAGACACGTATGCCATTAGTTAAAACATCGGTATCTTTCTGTATATGTGCTGAAGATTTAGATACAATGCGTCGAAACACAAATTCACTTATTTCTATTTATAGAGAGATGATGATTGAACTAGTAAGGCCGTATGGAGATCAGTTCCTGCTGTTTAATGAATTTATCCCTGGTTCTAGAAGGTATGTAAATGATTATATACACTTTATGGAACCTGGAGTTCTAGCAGCCGGTATGTTTGGTGCAACACAAGATTTAGGAGATAATATCGGGTTTTATATTGGAACAACTGGTATTTTAAACAAAGCAGTTTATATGACACCTTCACTTGCAGCAACAAATACCGTTGCAAATCAAAAAACGAGCGCACTTTCAGTTGCAGTAACAGGAAGTACTGGTTCTGGTAAATCATTTGGAACGAACTTAATTGTTTATCTAGCAGTACTAGGAGGAGCTCAAACACTAATAGTCGATCCCAAAGGTGAGAGGGGGAACTGGACAGAAGATTTACACGGCTTAGAAGGTAAGGTAAACGTAATTACACTTGGGACTGATAGGCGAGATGAGGGGAAATTAGACCCATTTATCATTCATAAACATAGCCGAAAAGATGCAATTGAGTTAGCGATGACAATTCTTACTTTCATTACAGGTATTAAACCAGATAACTCGGAGAAATTCCCGCGCTTAGCTTCAGCCGTAGAATTCGTAGCAGGAATGGAAGAGCCGTGCTTAACAGCTGTATCTCAATATCTTGAAGATAGTGAGGATAAAGTGGATCAACAATTAGCCGCACACATTCAAGCATTTGAGAATTTATCATTTGCACACTTAATCTTTGGTGATGGAACAAATAGAGATATTGAACTTGATACAGCAGTGAATATCATACAAATTCAGCACCTTGATATGCCAGATATTCAAAAAGATCCGAAAGATTATACCTTACAAGAAAATTTATCAGTTAGTATGCTCATGTCTCTATCTTCTTTTGCAAGAAAATTCTTTCAAAAGGATCCTACTAAATTCAAAATTGTTTTATTGGATGAAGCATGGGCGATTATGGGGACTTCTCAAGGGCGAGAGTTGGCTCGTAAGTTAGTGCGTGAAGGTCGTGCATTAAACTCTGCAGTATACTTTGCTACTCAAAGTGCAAGTGACCTTGGAGATGAGACATTTAAGAATAATATCGGTATGAAGTTCTCATTCCGTAACACAGACAGTAAAGAAATTTCTTCAATCTTAGATTTCTTTGGATTACCTGACAATGAAGAAAATCATGCAATTATTACAAATTTAGAAACAGGCCAATGTCTATTCCAAGACATTCAAGGAAGAACAGGTGTTGTCACAATGGATGTAGTGTTTAAAGATTTATACGATGCATTCGATACAAGACCAAATGCAAGAAAGAATTATAGAAAGTCAAATGATGATGAAAGGCAGGAAGTTAATGCAACCTTTGTCGAAGAAGGGGGAGAAAAAATAAATGTAGGAGTGAGTTAATATGTTGAAAACTAAATTCAAAAAAATCATGCTAACAAGTCTATGTGTAGGTACTCTTTTCCTGAGTGCAGCATGTGGAAATAGCGAAACAAATGTAGGAGAAGAAAAAGATAAACAGGGGCACACTCCTAGAGAAATGATGTTGGATTTTGTAAAGGCCGACTTACAACATGATAATAAAACAATTAGAAAACTTATCGTCGATGGAGATAAAAATAAAATTTTAGATCCGAATCAAGGACCACAAAATAATTTATCTTACAAAGATTATACAGTAAAAGAGTATGTGGTAGATAAGGATACAATTATGTATAACTTTATTTCAAAGAAGCCCCCTAAAAATATCGATAAAGCAGTGAAATGGGTAAGAGTAGTTCGTACAGAAGATGGTTTCAAAGTTCGAAGTTATGCTGCCCCTTATCGAAATGAAATCGATGAAGTAGCAAATACTAAACCGACAAATGAGTTTAGTTCGAAAAATTAATAGGTTTCCCATAAAAGGGGGAGTAACATGTAATGAAAAAGTTTATTACCCTATTGTTATTAATTTGTACTTTGATTTTAGCATTTAATTTACTTTTTAAAGCTACCCCAGTATATGCAGAGGAAGAACCCAGACCTTCTCTTATAGATGATATTATTCCAAAGAGTAAGGAAAAATTAAAATATGAGGAATACCCTCCAAGTAGCTATGGGATTGATATTTATACACCAGAAGGTGGATTTGGTGAATCCCTTAAGTTCTGGAAATGGGGGGATAAAGTTAAAGAACAAATGGTTGCTGTATTATTTAGTCTTATAAGTATTGGATGGACCATTAATCTTGGAATTAGTACTTTTGTTACAAGTATGGTCGGCCAATCTATGAGTCTCAATATTGTAGCTGATGTAGGAGATAAATTAGGTGATGTAATATCTAAAGCAGCAGGGTTCAATGGTTCTTGGGGTAATGGAATATATAGTGAATTAATTGGACTCATGTTAGCTTTATTAGCTTGCTGGGTTATCTGGGTAGGTTTTGTACAACGACGCCAGTCAGATATGCTAGGAGGATTGTTAAAAGCATTAGGTATTTTAGTTTTTACTTTAGGTTTTTTCGCAAATTCAAGTTATATTATCAAAGGATTGAACACTTTCTCGGAACAAGTAAATAAAACTGTTCTTGATTCAACACAAAGTATTAGTGGAGAAAGTGAAGGATATTCAAGCGGTGTCGATTCCATCACTGATTTAACACACACTCTATTAATAAAGCAACCTTATACATTATTACAGTTTGGCACAACAAATATGAAAAAAATCGGTGATGAAAGAATTAAGAAAATGTTAACAACAACAGCAGCAGATGAAAGGCAGGAGCTATTAAAAGAGGAAGTAGAGCAGAAGAAAAATACGATATTAACTTTAGATGCTACTTTTGAGCGTGGCGCTTTAGTATTACTACTTTTCTTAATCAATGGACCTTTATGGGTTGTCTTAGGCTTATGTAGTATGGCGATGTTATTTTATCAATTAATGTTTATCATCGTAGCGCTGATGTCACCAGTAATGTTATTGATGGCTTTAGTACCTGCATGGACTGGGACAGCTAAGAGATTTTTATCTGAACTTTTTAGAACATTACTTATGAAAGTTGCAATTGGTTTTCTATTAACTTTAATGTTTTGGGTTTCTTCAATCTTATATAGCGCAACTGATAAGTATGGTTATTTAGTAGTTGCTGCATTACAAGTACTTTCGTTCTTAGGTGTTTGGTTATATCGTAAAACAATTTTTGATGCTATTACTACAGTACCAGCAAGTGCAGGAGCAGCCCGAGCATCAGATGCTATGAGTAATATTAGGCAGAAATATCGTGATGTTAGACGTGGATCTAAGGCAGTTGGAAGAGGTGTAGCAGTAGCTGGCGCCGCGGGTGTTGCAAGTGCTGCGGTGGCAGGGAAAATGGGTAAATCAGGCTATAGTAAATTTAAACAGTTGAAAGAAAACTATGCTGATAGAAAAGAAAAGGTAGCAGATGGTAAGCGTAAGGAAAAAGAGCAAATGCAAGCAGAAAAAGAAAAAAATATTAATCAAATGAAAAAAGAAGAAAATTTAGGTGTTCGCGATAGAAAAGGAAATCAGGAGCAAGAAAGGGTTCAGGAAGAAGTAGCCGCAACTAAAGAAAATCCAGAATTAGCAATACGAGAGAAACATCAAGATAATAATCCTGAAGTACAACAGGCAGAATTAAAGGATAAAGAAGAAGATGTAAAAGCTCAAATCAGACCGGCTGCGAATCAAAACAATGGTGGTCTCGAGAATAGGCAAGAAGATGTAAAAGCGGAAGTAAAACCAGTAGCGGCAATTAAAACACCAACGGGTCAAACTAAGTCAACGGATGATAAATCAATTACAACACCACAGTTAGGAACAACACCAACACCAGCGAATCCGATGGAAAGTAAACCAATTACAACACCACAGTTAGGAACAACACCAACACCAGCGAATCCGATGGAAAGTAAGCCAATTACAACACCACAGTCAGGAACAACACCAACATCAGCGAATCCGATGGAGAGCAAACCAATTACAACACCACAGTCAGGAACAACACCAGTACCAGCTAATCCGATGGAGAGCAAATCAATTACAACACCACAGTCAGGAACAACACAATTACCAGCGAATCCAATAGAGAGTAAGCCAGTCACTACTTCCCAGGTGAGTACACCACAAAAACCAGTAGAGGTAAAACCAGTTAATCAACAACAAACTAAAAATGTTCCCAAAGTGAATAATCAACAACATGTAAAAGAAGGGGCAGTAATTAAAAAAGTTGACCGAAAGTACAAACACAACAAGAAGCCGTGAACTACTCGCCACTTAGCAAAGCTTGAAGTGGGATCTTCTCAGTTCCGCGAAGAAAGTAACCTTTCGTCTCCCTGAGCGTTACTTCGGGGTGTTCCACCCCTAGATGTCCAACGTATGGACGCTCTTTTGGTACGGTTGATATTTTACGCAGGAACCGAATGGCTTGTTTTTCGCACTCTATTTTCTTCCTGCAACCTTCTATATCAAGTTATCAAAGAACTTCATATGGTTAGTTTATCAAAAGTTTTGGCTATGCCAAACCGAATTTCATCTCCCACTTATCGTTGGGCTACGCCTTTCACACGCTTGAGGGAGGAGAATTCTTTCAGGGAATACGTTAAAAAATATAAAAGCAAAAGAAACCAAAAAACAAAAAAATTCAGCTCGTGAGGGAGGGTTTATACATTGAGTGCGGAACCAAATCGCGACTTTGAAAATGAACACCATCCTGAAGCTGAACTAGGGAATGCTAAGCCTGCCTTGAAAAAGGCAGGCCATTCTTTAGGGAAGATGGCTGGTAAAGGAACAAAAGTAGCGGGTAAAGCAGTTGCACAAGTAGGGAAGAAAGTAGCAGTAAAAGTAGCACAGAAGGCAGCTACAGTTGCTGTTGCAAAGCCGTTATTAATAGTTGCCGGTGTTATTATGGCTGTTGTTTTAGGCTTAGGTATAGTGATATTTTTATTAACTGCCACAATGAGTGAAGATGAAGTCAGTCCTGGGGGAATTGGTGGTCCTTTTGCACCGGGTACTGCAAGTGTCAGTCCTGAAGTAATGAGATGGGAGCCATTGGTAAGGAAATATGCGGCGCAACATGGCATAGAAGCAATGACTCCATTAATATTAGCTCTTATTCAACAAGAAAGTTCTGGAACACAATTGGATGTTATGCAAAGTTCAGAATCACAAGGGTATCCTCCGGGGTATTTTACTGATCCAGAGGAAAGTATCAAATATGGTTTAATGCATTTTGCTGATTGTCATAAAAAATCAAATGGTGATCAAAATACTACATTACAATGTTATAACTACGGGACCGGATACGCTAACTATGCAGTTTCGAAAGGTGGATATACACACGAGAATGCAAGGGCATTTTCTGCAGAGCAATCAGCTAAAAATGGGTATAAATGTGGTTCGTGGCGAAGTGCAGAGGCAGTAGCTAATAATTGGTGTTATGGTGATCCAGATTATGTCCCACATATTATGAGATACTATCAACCTGGTCAAACCCCTGGTGGTTCAGGTGGAATTGCTGGCGGTAGCGTTTTAGGTGATGATGTATTCCAAGCAATTATGGCAGAAGCACTAAAGTATCAAGGATGGCCATATGTGTTTGGAGGACGAACACCAAATACTTCATTTGACTGTAGTGGAATTATTGAGTATACGTATTCAAGAGTTGGTATTAATTTATTTGGTACTGCACAAACCCAATGGGATAAAACCCAACGTATAACAGATCCTAAGCCAGGAGATTTAGTGTTTTTCCATAGTACTTATGCTACAAGTAACTACATTACGCATGTTGGCATTTATGTAGGAAATAATACAATGTATCATGCTGGCGACCCGATTGGCTATGCTGATTTAAGTAAACCATATTTTCAACAGCATTTTGCGGGATATGGTCGTGTAGTTAGATAATAATGCATGTAACATCTAGCAACTTATGAAACTGCGAAAAGGAGGTAAATGATGAATAAAATTACCATTATAATAGCAATTTTATTAATAGCTAGTGTAGGGTTTTTAATAAAATATCAATCTGATAATGAAAAACTTAAAACTGATAATATAAAATTAACGAAAAAAGTGGAAAAGGTGGAGGCACAATACAACGATACGGAAAAGGAATTGTCAGCTCTAAAGAGTAATAATCAACAACAAGTAAAGGAAGCGGCAGAACGATTTCTTAAAGCTTTCCGTACTTATGATACGGGTAAAGGTGAATCATACCTTGCTAATATCGATGCATATATAACACCAAATGCAAAGAAAGAATTAACACCACCAGGTGGACCAACGCAATCTGCTCCTGGAACTGGAGATGAGAAAGAAAAGAAGAAAGTTTCATTTCAATCTGAATACACAGGTGGCGAGTTGTATTATGCATTTTTGGATACTACAAAAGCAAATGTATTAGCAAAAGTGAAAAGTAAAATTACAGTTAATGGTGTTTCATCTGATAATATGTCATTAATGCAAATAAATCTTATCTATGATGGAAATAAGAAGTTATGGCTTGTCGACAAACTTATACCTTTAGCAGATTTAAAAGATCGTATGCCTTAAGTGGTGTACACATATTACATGTAGAGTAATAGAAAAATCCCTCTTAGCATTGTTAATAAGAGGGGGTTTTTGATGTTTACTGTAAATTTGAAATAAAGTCGCATCTCACGGTTAATAAAATAATATCAGGTTGATAATGTTTCCACTTGAATAGATTTTGCTTTTCCATACTGAACATGTCTTTTTTTAGAGTACTGGTATCAGTATGTCCAAGTATGGGGAGGTACTGCAGATATTTTGAAGTTTTGCACTAGAACCTAAAATCTTTTCTTTTATCTTCATAAAATAAATTTTAAAAATTTCTATTTTCTGAAAAAAATACAAATCGTGAGAATTCTTTTGTTTGTTATAACGTATAATTTCACGTATTATTAAATTCTTTTTAAGGGGGAATGTCATTTCTAATTTTAAATACTGGTTATTTTTTTGGGGGGTTAATTGCAATCATAATTACGTGAAGGGTGGATCTCTAAATTTTTGCCGGCAATTCAGTCTGAAGATTCAAATGATTTTGATTTGAACAACCATAAAAAATAGTTTTGTTGTAATAACAATTTAAAACTAGATAGAGAGGTTGATGTGTTCTGAATAGCCAGTGGTTACATAAACAAAAGAATGGTTTGAAAAGAATTTCAAAAATATTTACCAAAAAGACACTATCATGTTTAGTTTTATCGGTAGGGATTTCATTGGGAGGAATACCATTAATAAGCAATTCAAGTGCATATGCAGATTCAAATTCGTGGGATTTTCAATACACAGGTAACGTTCAAAGTTTTACTGTTCCTTACACTGGAACATACAAGCTCACAACTTGGGGTGCACAAGGCGGAGATAATGGTACCGAGACCTTTCCTGGCAATTCCGATCAAGGCGGTCTGGGTGGTTACGCAGAAGGAGAAGTCAGTTTAACCAAAGGCGAAACGATCTATGTCGTCGTCGGAGGACAAGGTGAAAATGCTGTAAATGATGAAAATAAGGGCGGCTATAACGGTGGTGGAGACAGTAGCTGGGGATCTGGTGGCGGTGGTGCTACCCATATCGCCACGGTGGATGGATTGCTTGCAAGTCTAAGGAATAACACATCTGCCATTTTAATAGTAGCCGGCGGCGGTGGCGGTGTAGCTGGTGGAGGGAAGTCTGATAGAGATGGCGGTTATGCTGGCGGTAGTTCTGGCGGACCTTCGTATGGCAACAATAAAATGGCTACTCAAACAAATGGATACAGCTTCGGACAAGGGGAACCTGTTTCCATTGAGGGGTTTTATTCAGGTGGTGGTGGTGGCGGTTGGTATGGAGGCTATTATGGTACAGAAAAGATATTTAAAAGTTATGGTGGCGGCGGATCGAGTTATATTGGTGGGGCTTTCGATGGTGAGACCATTGCAGGAAACCAATCCATACCTTCTCCATCTGGCGAGACGAAAACAGGTAACACAGGGAATGGATACGCAAGAATCACCTATAAAAAACCTGATGACACAACTTCACCTGTTACAACCGATAACGCACCAACAGATTGGGTGAATAAAGATGTTACCGTT
>NZ_JAEHBN010000034.1:0-17466 GCF_016483605.1 Bacillus cereus group sp. N11 | reverse complement strand
GTTAGTTTGTCTAGCATCTAAAAATAAAAATTGACGTTTCACGTTGTTTGTTTCGTTCAGTTTTCAAAGAACTACTTGGTCGCTCATTTGCGACTCCCTTATGTTAACATCTTCATGTTTCAATGTCAACTAAGTTTTTTATTTCGTTTGTCGTTTTCTGCGTTATTGCATCGGCGACTTGTTCTATATTACACCTCTGTACTCTAATCGTCAACATGTTTTTCTAAAAAAATATAAAAAGGCGTATTCCTTTTAAAATACGCCTTTTTTACCATAGAACATTCTATTCATTTATTATTTTTCTATAATAGGTAACGCGACGATGAATTGGATAATACCATCCTCATATTCAGCTCGAATACTCCCCCCCTGCAATTCAACAATACTTTTCGCAATAGCTAATCCAAGTCCCGAACCTTCCGTTACTCTACTTCGGGATTGATCCTTCTTATAAAAACGTTCAAACAAGTTCCCTAATTCTTCTCTCGTAAATTCTTCACTATGATTTGCTATAACAATTTGTATATCCTTGCGCTGTCTTTGAAGAGAAACTTTTATCTCTCCATCATCTTTACTATACTTAATCGCATTCATTAGTAAATTATCAAATACACGGACCATCTTTTCCGAATCAACCGATGCATAGGCACGTTCCTCAGGAAATTTCTTAACAAACGTAAGTCCATGCTCTTCCGCTTGCGGTACTAATTCTTCTATTAATTGTTCCAGTAACTCATTTATACATACTTCTTGTTTTTCTAATACAACTTGTTCATTCGTTAACTTCGTATACTCAAATAAATCTTCTATTAAATTTTTTAACTGCTCCGACTTTGCAAAAGCAATTCTCGTATACTCATCATGTTGTTCTTTATTTTCATATTTAGAATCTCGAAGTAATCGTAAGTAACCCATAATAGAAGTAAGTGGTGTACGTAAATCGTGAGATACATTCGTAATAAGCTCATTCTTTTGCTTCTCTAATTTACGTTCCTTTTCTATATTATTCATAAGCTCTTCCGCCATATTATTAATATTCTCAGTTAAAGACGCAATCTCATCTTCACCTTTCTTCTCAATACGGTACGCTAAGTTACCTTTTTCTATTTCCTTTACACCTTCTGCCATCGCTTCAATTTGCTTCATCTTTCTCTTTGTTATATAGAAAAAAGAGAAAATGAATACAAGGACACCAATTAAAAACGGAAATGGTCCTTCTTGCGTTTCATACATTACCTCTCCCTCTGGAATTCCGCTAACAAACATGTACAAATTCTTTCCTTCAATAGTAATAGGTGAAAAAGCTATAAACTCTTTTCTTGTACTTTCAAATTCATTTCTACCATCTGTATAATTAATCGCAAATGATGCTGCATTACGAATCGTATTATGCAAATCGATTTGCTCTTCTTGCGCCTGCTTTGTTTTATATAAAACTTTACCACTTTCATCAGTAACCAATATTTTTAAAGCTCTATTTCCTCGCTCTAAATTTTGATTCTCCATTTCGATCATATTAGATATAGCTTCTAATTTATTTTCATGAACCGAACTACTCGCTGCTCTTTGAGCTTGGTAATTAATTTGTTCCATACCAGCTCGATAATCGATAGTCGCTTGACGATTCGCATTCTCAAAAAATGGCGCAGCTGCTTTCGCTGACAAAACTCCTAATAACGCACAAGCAGCAAAAGTAGTAATCAATTGAATTCTTATACTCTTCCGTACGCTCTTTACTAATTTTTCAATTAATTCTCTTGTTTTCCTTACATAAGTAAACGGATTAAATATCTTTTTCAATCTTATACCCCACTCCCCATACTGTTTTTATATATCTAGGCTTCCTTGGATTCTCCTCAATCTTTTCACGTACTTTTCGAATATGCACCATTACAGTATTATCAGACTGGAAAGATCGTTCGTTCCACACCTTTTCATAAATTTGCTCCGCGCTAAAGACCATACCTGGATTACGGGCTAGTAATTCTAAAATTGAAAATTCCCTCGGAGTTAGTTTCACTTCTTCTCCATCTACAATAACTTTATGGGTCGAAATGTTTATTTTCATCTCTCCAATTTCTAACTCGTCCTCATTTTGTATAGCGAAACCATTCATTTTCATATAACGACGTAACTGGGATTTAATTCTCGCGATTAACTCTAACGGATTAAACGGTTTCGTTACGTAATCATCTGCACCAGTTGTTAACCCTAAAATTTTATCCATATCTTGCGTTTTCGCAGAAAGCATAATAATTGGCATTTCTTTCGCTTCTCTTACTTTCATACACATATGAATACCATCTACTTTCGGCATCATAATATCCAACACAACTAAATGTACTTCATTCTCTTCTAACATACGTAGCCCTTCTTCTCCATCTCCGGCCTGCAGTACTTTATATCCTTCGTTCTTTAAATATATTGTAATAAGATTCCTAATTTCTTTTTCATCATCTACGACAAGTATTGTTTCCCCGGCCATAATATTTCCCCCATTCATTTTTTATCCCTAACTTCTATTATAGGAAAACTTCTGAAGAAAAACGCTCGGAAATCCTTAAGATTTTCTGAAGACGCAAAAAAGGCCTAGACTCCCCTTAAGTCTAGACCTTTCAAAAACCCCTTTATTTACGAACGTAGATGAAATACAGTACGAATAAAACTCCCATAACATACATAATCGGATGAACCTCTTTACGACGACCACTCACAACCATTGTAATTGGATAGAAGATAAATCCAATCGCAATTCCCGTTGCGATACTATACGTAAGCGGCATTGAAATGATAGTAAAGAATGCCGGTACTGCAATCTCGAACTTCTTCCAGTCGATTTCTCCTAAAGAAGAAACCATTAAGATCCCTACAATAATTAAAGCTGGTGCCGTTACAGCTGGTGTTACAACACTTAATAATGGCGAGAAGAATAGTGCCAGTAAGAAGAATCCTGCTGTTACAACTGCTGTAAATCCAGAACGTCCTCCCGCTGCTACCCCTGCAGACGATTCAATGTAAGACGTTGTTGTTGACGTACCTAAGATCGCACCAATTACAGTTGCAATTGCATCTGCGAATAATGCTTTTCCTGCACGTGGTAATTTATTATTCTTCATTAATCCTGCTTGATTCGCAACCGCTACAAGCGTACCTGCTGTATCAAAGAAATCGATAAAGAAGAACGTTATAATTACAATCCCCATTTGAATAGTGAAAATGTCTCCGAAATGAGTTAACGCAGCACCGAACGTTTGTTCTAGACTCGGTATCGCTCCCACTACAGCTTTCGGAGTATCAATCAATCCTGTTGCCACTCCTAAGATCGCTGTAAGAATCATACCGTAAAATACTGCACCATTGATTTTCTTAATCATGAAGATGATCGTAGTAACAACCCCAAAGATTGCTAGTAACGTTGTGCCCTTTGTTAAGTCCCCCAACCCAACAAGAACAGCATCATTTTTCACGATAATTCCGGCATTTTGGAATCCAAGAAAGGCAATGAACAATCCGATACCTGCTGCTACTGCAAACTTTAACTCCGATGGAATTGCATTAATGATTTTTTCACGAATACCTGAAGCTGTAAGAATAATAAAGATAATACCTGACATTAACGTTCCGGCAATTGCTGTTTGCCACGGAATACCCATCGTTAAAACTGCTGTATAAGCAAAGAACGCGTTAATTCCCATACCTGGGGCTAAAGCAATTGGATACTTTGCGAAAATACCCATAATTAACGAACCGATCGCGGCCGCTAATGCTGTCGCAACGAATACTGCACCTGGATCCATTCCTGTACCTGCTGGTAACCCTTTAACATTTCCAAGTGACAGCGTAGCAGGATTGACAAATAGTACGTAAGCCATAGATAGAAATGTCGTTAACCCTGCTATGAACTCAGTCTTATAATTCGTACCGAGCTCATCAAATTGAAAATAGCGTTTCATCCTACGTTTCCCCCGTTATATGATTACTCGCCGCATTTCACCCTAGCCCTCTTTTATCTATAAAAATAAAAAAGGCTTCCATTGCATATACATGGAAGCGTTCTATAAACAAAGACAAGTTTCCCCTCATCTTTATAAAAACGCCTCGTAGTCAAGCCATTTACGGTAGCTAGGTAGAAACTTTCGGGCCATATCCCCGATATTATACGACGGCATAATATTCACTTTTCGTTTGAATTACATACTCATATTAACTCCTGAAAGTATTTTTGTCAATTTAAAAACGAACATTTTTATAAAATTTCATATTTTCGTTCGTATTAATACTGAAAACAAAAAGATCCATCTATGCATGAGCAAAAGATGGATCTTTTTTATAATACTATTCCCACTCAATAGTTGCTGGTGGCTTACTCGTTACATCATACACGATACGGTTAACGTGTTTTACTTCGTTTACGATACGTACAGAGATTTTCTCTAATACGTCCCAAGGGATACGTGCCCAGTCAGCTGTCATACCGTCGATAGATGTTACTGCACGGATACCTACTGTGTAATCGTAAGTACGCTCGTCACCCATAACACCTACGCTACGCATACCAGGAAGCGCAGTGAAGTATTGCCAAATTTCGCGGTCTAAGCCCGCTTTAATAATTTCTTCACGTAAAATCGCATCAGATTCACGAACGATTTCTAATTTCTCTTCTGTGATTTCACCTAATACACGAATACCAAGTCCTGGACCTGGGAATGGTTGACGCCATACGATTTCATCAGGAATTCCTAATTCAGATCCTAATACACGTACTTCATCTTTAAATAACGTGTTTAAAGGCTCAATTAATTTGAACTGCATGTCTTCCGGAAGTCCACCAACGTTATGGTGAGATTTAATTGTTTGTGCAGTTGCTGTACCACTTTCAACGATGTCTGTGTAAAGTGTACCTTGTGCTAGGAAGTCCATACCTTGTAATTTAGAAGCTTCATCATCAAATACGTAAATGAATTCGTTACCGATAATTTTACGTTTTTGTTCTGGATCTTCTACACCTTTTAACTTGTTCATAAAGCGTTCTTGTGCATCCACTTTAATAACGTTCATATGGAAGCCTTCGCTAAATGTTTTCATAACGCCTTCTGCTTCACCTTTACGAAGTAAGCCGTGGTCAACGAAAATACATGTTAACTGGTCGCCAATTGCTTTATGAATTAATACTGCTACAACAGAAGAATCTACACCGCCACTAAGTGCACATAGTACTTTTTTGTCTCCAACAGTTTCACGGATCTTCTCTAATTCTACTTCGATAAAGTTCTCCATGTTCCATCCTTCAGAACAACCACATACGCCGAATACGAAGTTTTTAATTAAATCGTTACCGTGCTCAGAGTGACGTACTTCTGGGTGGAATTGTACACCGTATAAGTTTTTCGCTTCATTGCTCATACCAGCAATTGGGCAAGACTCGCTTGTTGCGTCTACTACGAATCCTTCAGGTAAACCAGTTACTAAGTCACCATGACTCATCCATACAACTTGCTCTTCTGGAAGGTTCGTATATAATTTTGATTCGTTCTCTACTTTAAGAACAGCTTTTCCGTACTCACGGTGGTTTGCACGTTCTACTTTACCACCGAAGTGTTGTGTCATAAGCTGCATACCGTAACAAATACCGAAAATCGGTAATCCTAGTTCAAAGATTTTTTCATCACAATGTAATGCACCTTCACCGTATACACTATTTGGTCCACCAGAGAAAATAATCCCTTTTGGATTCATTGCTTTAATTTCTTCTGCAGTAATTGTATGTGGATGAAGTTCACTGTATACACCGAACTCACGAATTCGACGTGCTATTAACTGATTGTACTGACTTCCAAAATCTAAAACGATAATTGTATCGTGCTGCTTTTTCAAAATAATCACCCCAACGTTAGTTCTCGTATATAAATATTTTCACCAATTTGGCGAAAAGCATTACCAATATAATAAAAAAAGCCAGTCCTCCGCCTCTAGTCTCATAACAAAGAAAAGGCAGGGGTCTGGCTTTATAAAGAAAGATAGTCTCCGCTCTTTATAAATATAAGACACACTGCCTTCATAGTCAGGTTGTTTACGGTAACCCGGTAGAGACTCTCAAACCATATCATTGAGGATATATGAAGGATCGTTTTATATTATCTTCCTAGATTCTAACAATGAAGTGTCGATGTGGTCAAGAGAGAAAGCGACAAAATTCTACAGAAATTAATTTCTTTCCCACTAAAACACAAAAAACATTTCCATATAGAAATGTTTTTTGTGTTTTATCCTATTATTCAACTTTTTTCTGTTGTTTTCTACCCATTAATCGTGTAACACCATTTTTCATTACAAATACCCCGTATCCCACAAATAAAAAAATAACGGGCAAAATGTCAAAACGATACCTAGTTTGAACTTCGACAAACAAATGAATAACCACATATCCGCCAAATAAAATATATAAAAGAGGATATATTGAATCATTTCTTCTATATAATGAAATGGTACCAATCGCAAATATACAACATGTAATATACATAAGCCTTTCATATTTTGTCAGCATTTGTTGTAAGTGTGGTTTATTCAGTTCCCCCCACTCCAAAGCCCAACCAGGTGCATCATCAGGATTACTCCACATTTTTTCAACTTTCAATACAAGTAATTGACGAACTTTCTCTTTGTCCTTCAATCTGTCCTTGATCAAAGCAATGGAAGCATCATTTCTTTCCTTCCCAAGTTTAAATTGACTAAGGTAAACAACATCTGGCTGATTCCATCCACCAATCGAATCATAATTGAATCCCACAACAAATTTCCAATATGGCATTTGGTTCGACAATGGTTTTTTCGCTAATCCCGTGTTCATTAAGAAAATACTTACAATTTGCATCACTAGAAAATATACAATCACTATTCCCACTAATTTTTTTACGTAGTTTAACGTTTCTTTTTTTCTAAACGGAAGTATCTTATAAATTAATACATAAACAAAAACCGCCAATAAAAAGAAACTTCCTAACGGTCTCATAATATTTCCAATGCTTAACAGTAACCCTGTTAAACCCCAACCGTATTTAGTTGAAAAACCTTTTGTAATTAAAACATACAGTCCTAAAAAAAAGAAAAAGGTAGAAATATATTGATTTGTTAATACAGAGCTATAGATAATATTAGGTATGTAAAGCGCGTAAAATATTGCCGTAGTTCTCGCACTGTATTCATTAAAAATGGTTTTACCCATAAAATAAATAATCACGGCAGTACCTACGCTCCAAAAAATATTAAATAACTTCAATATAAACAGATGATTACCAAAAATTTTTATTAATATAGCCTCATAATATGTGAATCCCAATTGGTATGTCCAACTCATATAGTATTCATCTGTAATAAATGCAAAATTACCCTTTACAGCTTGTTGAGCACTTTCATACATTACAGAAAAATCCGAGATAGGTACTGTTTTTTCAAAAATGATCCATAACAACCTAATTGCAAAGGCTGTAACTATGAGAATGAGCAAAAATTGATTAACTGTTAAAAAACGATTTGCTAAAAATGATATTATTCCGAGCACCAAAATAGTTGCTACTATCTCCAGAATTAACACAGCGACCGAGGAATAGGTAGATTTCTCTATTTGAAATGAATTATAAAGTGTAATGACAAACATCGCCAAACCACATACTACTAATATTTTCGAAAAAATGTTTCTACCCAAATTTTCTTTAATCTGCATCATATACCTCACTAACTAGGCTACCGCCATCTTCTCTCATAGACAATAAGAACTAGGAGACTTATTATCTCGACTAAAAAATAAGAAAAATCCCTTTTGACTGTATCATAAATGTTAAAAGAATTATATATTCAATTGGAATTATATTGAATATTACCGTAATAAAAGAAGCTTGAATATTCCCCAACATTCTCTCTCTAAACTTGCGACCTTCCAGAAACCTTTTATATACATCTTAACAACAAAAAAGACTACCTCCTTTTATCAAGGAAGTAGCCTTCTTCTAATTAACTATTTATACATTGAACAGCTTCACAGAGTGATGCTTATTACATCATTCCGCCCATACCGCCCATGCCCATGCCGCCCATGTCAGGCATTGCTGGTGCATTTGGTTCTGGCTTATCAGCAACTACAGCTTCAGTTGTTAAGAACATAGCTGCAACAGATGCTGCGTTTTGAAGTGCAGAACGAGTTACTTTAGCTGGATCTACGATACCAGACTCAAGCATGTTAACCCATTCGCCAGTAGCTGCGTTGAAACCAACGCCTACTTTTTCGCCTTTTAGACGCTCTACAACTACAGATCCTTCTAGACCAGCGTTGATTGCGATTTGACGAACTGGCTCTTCTAGTGCACGAAGTACGATGTTGATACCTGTTGCTTCGTCGCCTTCAGCTACGATAGAAGCTACTTTCGTGTATACGTTCATAAGTGAAGTACCACCACCTGCAACGATACCTTCTTCTACTGCTGCACGAGTTGAGTTAAGTGCATCTTCAATGCGAAGTTTGCGCTCTTTTAACTCAGTTTCAGTTGCTGCACCTACTTTAATTACTGCTACGCCACCAGCTAATTTAGCAAGACGCTCTTGTAATTTTTCACGATCGAATTCAGAAGTTGTTTCTTCTAATTGCGCACGGATTTGACCGATGCGAGCTTCGATTTGTTGTGTGTTTCCAATACCTTCAACTACAGTTGTGTTTTCTTTCGTTACAACGATTTTACCAGCGCGTCCTAAAGATTCAACTGTAGCAGATTTTAAGTCACGTCCTAATTCCTCAGTGATTACTTCGCCACCAGTTAAGATTGCGATATCTTCTAGCATTGCTTTACGACGGTCACCAAATCCAGGAGCTTTAACAGCCACTACATTGAATGTACCACGAAGTTTGTTCACTACTAATGTAGCTAAAGCTTCGCCTTCTACATCTTCAGCAATGATAAGAAGTGGTTTACCTTGTTGTACCACTTGCTCTAATACTGGTAAGATTTCTTGGATGTTAGAAATCTTTTTGTCAGTAATTAAGATATATGGGTTATCAAGAACAGCTTCCATTTTGTCAGAATCAGTAATCATGTAAGGAGATGCATATCCACGATCAAATTGCATACCTTCTACTACGTCTAATTCCGTTGTGAATCCTTTAGATTCTTCTAAAGTAATAACGCCGTCGTTACCAACGCGCTCCATTGCTTCAGCGATTAATTGACCTACTTCTTCGTCAGCCGCAGAAATAGCAGCTACTTGTGCGATAGAAGATTTACCTTCAATTGGTTTAGAAATCGCTTTTAATTCTTCAATTGCAGCAGTAACAGCTTTTTCGATACCTTTACGAAGACCCATTGGGTTTGCACCAGCTGTTACGTTTTTAAGACCTTCACGAATCATAGCTTGCGCTAATACAGTTGCAGTTGTCGTTCCGTCACCAGCTACATCGTTTGTTTTGCTAGCAACTTCTGCTACTAATTTTGCACCCATGTTTTCGAATGCATCTTCTAATTCGATTTCTTTTGCGATTGTTACACCATCATTTGTAATAAGTGGTGAACCGAATTTTTTCTCAAGTACAACGTTACGACCTTTTGGTCCAAGCGTTACTTTTACTGCGTTTGCAAGAGTGTCGACACCGCGAAGCATCGAACGACGTGCTTCTTCACTAAATTTAATATCTTTTGCCATAATAATTGACCCCCTTGGAATTTTTAAGTTTTATATAATTAACCGATAACTGCTAAAATGTCACTTTCACGTAAAATCAAGTAGTCTGTACCTTCGTATTTTACTTCAGTACCTGCATATTTTGAGAAGATGATAAGATCACCTGCTGCTACCTCTAAAGCAACACGCTCACCATTTTCAAGCACTCGACCAGTACCTACTGCAATAACTTTACCCTCTTGTGGTTTTTCTTTTGCAGTGTCTGGTAATACAATACCACTTGCTGTTTTTTCTTCTGCTTGAACAAGCTCAATTACAACGCGATCACCTAATGGCTTTAGCATGAACAATAACCTCCTCATTGTGTTATGTAAATTTTTTATTAGCACTCGAGTCACCCGAGTGCTAACACACTTATAATAATAAATAATCTCAATTTCTTTTGCAAGTAAAAAAATCATAATTTTTTCGCAAATTACTATATATACTCTTCTATATAAAATCCTTCTTCTACTACCTTTACTATATGAATCGTTGTTTCCACTACTCGTATGTTACAATATGAAAGACACCCTAAGTTGTTTTCGCTACACACACAACTTTTTCCTGTCTTCTATTTTAATTTCCAATGCAGATTTACAAAAAAAAAAACATAATTCGAATGAAAGTTTATATCGTAGGTAGCATATTACATGTTATCCTGCCTTATCTCATACACTAGAGTTAGAAAGGATGGTTAAACCATTTGAAGAAACAATATTGGTGGATTATCGTTACATACATTTTAATGCAATTGTCGGGTATTGCCGGATTACCACTTCTTCTGAAAACCGGACTATACGATAATAGAGGATTTACCAACGAGGAAAAGTTTCAACTAATAACCGGACATTGGTCTATTATTAGCTTTTTCATTGCACTATGCGTTGTAATTTGGTTACTTAGAACAGATATTCGTGACAGGCATTTAGATGCAATGCGCTCTTCTGTTCCAGCTACAATCGGGTGGATTTTTATCGGGTTCTTCTTAGCAATCATCTCACAAAGTATTGCAGGTATGATTGAAATGTATCTATTAGGGATTACACCTGGATCTGAGAATACAGACCGACTTATGGACATCGCAAGAACGACACCTTGGTTCCTTATTGTTATATCTATAATCGGTCCTATTTTAGAAGAAATCGTATTTAGAAAAATTTTATTTGGTACACTTTATAAGAGATTTAATTTCTTCGTTGCTGCTATTATTAGTTCACTCGTATTCGCAGCGATTCATTTTGATTTTACTCACCTATTGGTATACACTTCTATGGGGCTCGTATTCGCCTTCTTATATGTAAAAACGAAACGCATTATCGTTCCTATAGCAGCCCATGTAGCAATGAATACATTAGTTGCCATTGGACAGATTTTCATGAGCAATGAACAAATTCAAGAAATGATTAAAGAAGCTGAAAAAATGCAAGGCTTTATCGGAGGATTTTTTGTATGAGAAACTCACCATTGTTCATGGCTGCATTGTATTTCCTTCTCGGATGTATCTTTACACGTTTCGCCATTACGAACGTGACAGATACAATCTGGAATATGTGGACAATACTATTTGCAGTTATGGCAACAATTGATTTTAATTTGGCACTTCGCCTTATATTAGTGAAATTCACAAAGAAAAAACAATAATAAAACGCAGAGGTCACCTCCTCTGCGTTTTATTGTGGATAATTCTTTAAAAAGTAAACAAGCGTTTGTAGCTCTACAGCTAAATCAATATGATGAATTCTTATATTCTCTGACACATTTAAGCGTGCTGGTGTGAAGTTTAAAATACCGTGCACGTTTGTTTCTGCCAATCTATCGGCTACAGATTGCGCTACTGTAGCGGGTACTGTTAATATTGCCACTTGTATATCATTTGATAACCTTTCTTCTAATTCATCTAAATGATATACAGGAATACCCCCGATTTCTGTTCCAACTTTCTCTTCACTAACATCAAATGCCATTTCAATTTTTGTATTATTGTTTTTCGTGAAATTATAATGTAAGAAAGCGGTCCCTAAATTACCTACTCCAATAAGCGCTACACGTGTTATATCATCTTGATCGAGTGTTTCACGGAAAAATGATAATAAATAATTTACGTTATATCCATATCCCTTTTTCCCTAATGCTCCAAAGTATGAGAAATCTCTTCGAATAGTTGCGGAATCAACCTTTACCGCTTCACTCAATTCGGCTGATGAAACACGTTGCTTACCAGAAAGAGATAAGTTTTGGATAAATCGATAGTATAGAGGCAATCGTTTAGCAGTGGCTTGCGGAATTTTCTGCTGATCCATATAACCTCTCCTCTCTTCCTATCTTTATTCATATACTTGAATCGAATACAGAAGTTTAGTACTTATGAATTTCCTTGTATAATAAAGAGAAGAAGTATTCTCTCTTTATTTTAAACTATACACTATTTTTAGTATGATTGAGAAATATAAACATGGCAAAGTTAAGAAATTATTTGAGGTGAAAACATTGATTTTATTACAAGTAAACGGGCTTTCAAAATTATACGGTGCCGAAACGATTCTTGCAAACATAAAATTGGAAGTGCAAACGAAAGATCGTATCGCTTTAGTTGGACGAAATGGAGCCGGAAAATCTACATTATTAAAAATTATCGCCGGTGAATTATCTCATGATGGCGGCGAAATTATAAAACCGAAAGATGTCTCAATTGGGTACTTAGCTCAAAATACTGGATTAGAAACATCATTAACAATTTGGGATGAAATGCTAACCGTCTTTACACACCTACAGCAAATGGAGACAAAACTTCGAAGGCTAGAGCAAGAAATGGGAAAAGAAGAAAACTTTTCAAATGCCGCTACATATGAAAAATTATTAGCTGATTATGACCAATTGCAATTAGATTATAAAGATCAAGGCGGCTATCAGTACGAAGCAGATATTCGCTCCATTTTAAGCGGTCTTGGTTTCCCTGTTGAAACGCATCAGACGACAATTTCTACGTTAAGTGGCGGACAAAAAACGAGATTAGCTCTTGGGAAATTATTATTAACGAAACCAGACTTACTTATTTTAGACGAGCCTACAAACCATTTAGACATCGAAACATTAACGTGGCTTGAGCAATACTTACAAGGTTATCCTGGCGCAATTTTAATCGTTTCTCATGACCGTTATTTCTTAGATAAGCTTGTTACACAAGTATATGAAATTTCGAATAAAGAAAGCAGACGATTTGTTGGTAACTACAGTAAATATTTAGACTTAAAATCAGCCCTATACGAACAAGAAATGAAGCGTTACGAAAAGCAACAAGATGAAATCGCTAAACTTGAGGACTTCGTTCAAAAAAATATAGCACGTGCATCTACGACAAAACGTGCACAAAGCCGTCGTAAACAATTAGATAGAATGGAATTATTAACTAGACCATTAGGTGACTCTAAATCAGCCTCATTCCACTTCGATATTGAAAAACAAAGTGGAAATGATGTTTTACAAGTAAAAGATGCAACCATCGGTTATGATGAGGATCCTATTATTGAACATGTAAATATGCGCTTAACTCGGGGAGATAGTGTTGCCTTAGTTGGACCGAATGGAATTGGAAAATCCACATTATTAAAATCCATTGTGAATAAGTTACAGCTATTACATGGAGATGTTGCTTTCGGATCAAATGTATCTGTTGGTTATTATGATCAAGAGCAAGCTAACTTAACATCTTCTAAGCGCGTTTTAAATGAACTATGGGATGAATATCCGCTTCAACCCGAAAAAGAAATTCGCACTATACTAGGTAATTTTTTATTCACAGGGGATGATGTGCTAAAACCAGTATCTTCTCTTAGTGGTGGACAAAAGGCCCGATTAGCTCTCGCAAAACTTATGATGCAAAAATCCAATTTATTAATTCTCGATGAGCCAACGAACCATCTTGATTTAAATAGTAAAGAAATTTTGGAGAATGCTTTAATTGATTATCCAGGAACTCTTCTATTCGTTTCACATGACCGCTACTTCATTAATCGCGTAACGACTACAGTTGTCGAGTTATCAACAGAAGGTGCGCAAGAGTATTTAGGTGATTACGATTACTATGTGGAGAAGAAAAATGAAATGATTGAACGCGCAGCATTTGAACAACAAGAACAGCAAGAAAATCAGGCACCTGTTCAAAAAACTGTAGCTCAAGAAAAATTAAATTATCTCGAAGAAAAAGAGCGTAAACAATTAGAACGTCAACGCACTCGAAAAATCGAAGAACTAGAACAAAACATCGTAAGCTTAGAAGAAGAAATTGCTACGTTAGAGGATCAGCTTTGCTTACCAGAAATATATGCAGATTATGAAAAGGCTAGTGAGATTACAACGAAAAAACAAACATTACAAGAACAACTTGAAGCCTGTATGGCAGAATGGGAAGAACTGCATATATAAGCTAATTTAAACAAAAAGGATGTCTCATCAGTCGAGGATTTTTGACTAGATGACATCCTTTTTATTTCCCTTTAGAATCAGTTTCGTAGTACATGAAATTATATCGACGATTTTTTGAATGTACATACCTTAACTTAAAATATATAAACAATTCGACAAGAAACATCGTTTTCCCGACAAAGATTGACAATTGCAGCAACCCATATGATAAGAGGAGGGTTTTTCAAAAGTTTTTCAGGATATCTTCTCGTTTTTATTTCCCGAAAAAGAATTCATTTAAAGGTCAGACTTCATCCGTTTTATCCACAAGGTTATACACATATCCACCTTTATAAAATAAACATCAAAATAACTTTTCCACATTATCCACATTTAACAAAAAAGTTATTAACAGTTTATATACACAATAAAACCCACATTATCAACAGATAATATGGGTTTTATCCACAAGCTGTGGTTAATTTTGTGTATAACTATGCTTCAATATCTAAACCTGGGTTTGCATTTAAAGCTAATGTCGCACGTTTTCCTTGTTCGTATGCAATTGTACCTGCAGCTGCAATCATTGCTGCATTGTCTGTGCATAAAGATAACGGCGGGATAATTAGCTCTATATCTTCTTTTCGTGCAAATTCTTCTTCTAGACGTGCACGAAGCCCTTTATTAGCAGCTACTCCACCAGCAAGGAGCAATTGCTTTACATTATACGCTTCTGCTGCACGAGATGCTTTCGTTACAAGTACATCAATTACACTCTCTTGAAAGCTTGCTGCTAAATCTTCCGGTGCAATTTCTATACCACGTTGTTTTGCGTTATGCACAGTGTTGATAACTGCTGATTTCAATCCACTAAAGCTGAAATCATACGAATCGGGTTCTAGCCATGCACGAGGCAAATCAATTGTTGGCTTCCCTTCATGCGCAAGACGATCAATATGAGGACCACCTGGATACGGCATAGATAGCGTACGAGCTACTTTATCATATGCTTCTCCTGCTGCATCATCTCGTGTTTCACCAATCACTTCAAATGAACCATGTTCTTTCATATAAACAAGTTCTGTATGTCCACCAGATACAACAAGTGATAGTAGTGGGAATTGAACTTCTTTTACTAAACGATTCGCATAAATATGGCCAGCAATATGATGAACACCAACTAGAGGAATATCATGTGCAAAGGCTACCGCCTTCGCTGCATTTACTCCTATTAAAAGTGCTCCTACTAAACCGGGTCCCTCTGTTACAGCAATTGCATCAATATCCTCGAAAGTTATATTCGCTTCTTTTAAAGCTTCTTCTAACACAACTGTAATTTCTTCTACATGGTGACGGGATGCAATCTCTGGTACAACCCCGCCAAAACGCTTATGACTTTCAATTTGTGATGCAACGACGTTCGCAATGATTTCCGTTCCATTTTTAACAACTGCTACTGCTGTTTCATCGCAGCTTGTTTCAATACCAAGTATAATCGTATTTTTTTCCATTATATATTCACCCACATTACAAGACCATCTTCCTGATTGTCTGCATAGTATCGTTTACGAATTCCACCATTTTGAAATCCGTATTTTTTGTATAACTGCTTTGCTACTTCATTTGATACGCGTACTTCAAGCGTCATTGTTTTTACCCCTAGTTCTTTCGCTACGGAAATAACTTCTTTCAATAGGGCATCTCCTAACTTTTGACCTCGGTATTCTGGCAAAATAGCTATATTTGTGATATGTGATTCATCAATAATTATCCACAATCCACAATACCCGATTACAAGGCCATCTTTTTCTAGCACAACATAATGTGCATGTTCATTCATCGTTAATTCACGTTGAAAGGCATCTGCAGTCCAAGGAGTTGAAAAAGATGCTTCTTCAATAGCTACAATTTGAGCGATATCATCGAGTTCCATCTTTCTAAATATCATATCCATCTTCTGCAAGCTCCTACTTGTTTTGACTTTCTAACCACTTTGTTTCAGCTTCAGCTAAACGAAGGTAACTAGGAACAAATGAATGTACATCTTGTTCCTCTTTTTGTAACCCTAAGAAAGCTAACCCACTTGGTCTTGGGTTATTTTTAGTGAAAGGAGCAAATACAGCTTGATTGCCTAAATGTTCTATAATTGTTTCTTTATGCAATTTAACATCGTTACCGATAAATAAAACAGGCTGTCCTTTATGTTTTAACTTTTGCAACCAGTCTACAATAAGAATAATTCGATCTTCTTCTATTGAAGTTAACTGCTCTCCTTCATATGTATATAATCCAGTATAAATTTGTCCACGTCTTCCATCAAATAAAGGACAAATTAACCCACTAAAGTTAGCACCGTTTGCAGCTACTACTTCTAAACTTGATACACCTACGATTGGTATTTGAAGTGACCAAGCTAATGTTTTTGCCGCTGTCACACCTATGCGAACACCTGTATATGATCCAGGTCCAGCAGCCACAACGATTTTAGTTAATTCTTTTGGTTTTACACCACATTCTTTTAATAGTTGCTCTACAGCTGGCATAAGGCGTACAGAATGGTTTTTTGTTAAATTTGTAATGATTTCCCCAATTACGTTTTCTTCCTCAATAAGGGATACACCCATTACGTAATTTGAAGTATCAATTGCTAGTACTTTCATCTTGTAATAGCTCCTCACATAATCTAATATAACGGTCTCCAACTGGCTCGAGTACAATTTTCCTTGTGTCATCTCCAGCATGGAATAAACTAATTTGTAACTTTTCATTCGGTAAATATGCTTCTATCAAATGAGCCCATTCTACTACCGTAATTCCTTCACCATAGAAGTACTCATCAAAACCTAAGTCTTCTTCACTTTCCGCTAAACGATACACGTCCATATGATATAACGGCAATCTTCCTTTATATTCTTTAATAATGTTAAAGGTAGGACTATTTACAACTCTTTTCACGCCAAGACCTTTTGCTAGCCCTTTTGTAAAAGTCGTTTTACCAGCTCCAAGATCTCCTTCTAAAATAATTACATCTTGTGCCCGGGCAAGTTCACCTAGTTTTTCTGATAATCTTTGTGTTTCCTCAGAAGATTTTGTTGTTACTTCATATTTACTCACAGACTTCACCTACTTTACTCACAATGTTCTCTGCTCTTTATTATACAGGTTTTGAATATATAAAAAAGTCCTTAGGAGTTGTCCTAAGGATAGTTTGACTGTCTTTATTAGTTTTTTGTTAAAACAAATAAAAAAATACGAAACAACTTGTTTCGTTCTTTTCTTTATATAAAATGGCGGTCCCGACCGGGGTCGAACCGGCGATCTCCTGCGTGACAGGCAGGCATGTTAACCACTACACCACGG
>NZ_JAEHBN010000033.1:0-19237 GCF_016483605.1 Bacillus cereus group sp. N11 | reverse complement strand
CCAGAAGTAGGAAAACCAGAAGTAGAAAAACCAGAAGTAGAAAAACCAGAAGTAGGAAAACCAGAAGTAGAAAAACCAGAAGTAGAAAAACCAGAAGTAGGAAAACCAGAAGTAGAAAAACCAGAAGTAGAAAAACCAGAAGTAGGAAAACCAGAAGTAGAAAAACCGGAAGTAGAAAAACCAGACGATAATAAAAATCCAGATGCTGAAACAATTAAAGATGGTGAATACAGCATCAATTTTAAAACATTAAAAGATCAAACAGAAGAAATTTCAATGATGAACACATATACAAAAAGTCCAGGTGTGTTAAAAGTAAAAGATGGTAAGAAGTATGTATCCTTTACGTTAACGAATAGTGCTTGGATTACAAAGTTTGAATTTGAGAAAAATAGTTCGTTTGTTGATGCAAATGTAATAAGTGAAGATAAAAAAGCTGATACACGCGTAGTGGAAGTAGAAGTACCGGATTTATCGGAAAAGTTAAATGCAAAAGTAAAAGTAGATATCGATTCAATGAATTATCACCATTTTTACGATATTCAATTTGCATTTGATAAAGGTAGCATTAAGCCGTTAAATAACCAAGGCGGAAACGACAAGCAAGGCGGAAACGACAAGCAAGGCGGAAACGACAAGCAAGGCGGAAACGACAACCAAGGCGGAAACAATAACCAAGGTGGAAACGACAACCAAGGTGGAAACAATAACCAAGGCGGAAACAACAACCAAGATAATAACACAACAATTGATCCAAAAGCTCTTAAAGATGGTGAATACAGCATTGGCTTTAAAGTGTTAAAAAATCAAACAGATGAAATCTCAATGATGAACACATACACAAAAAGTCCAGGTGTATTAAAAGTAAAAGATGGTAAGAAATATGTATCGTTTACATTAACAAATAGTACATGGATTACGAAATTTGAATTTGAGAAGAATGGTTCTTTCGTTAATACAAAAGTGTTAAGTGAAAATAAAGAACAAAATACAAGAGTAGTAGAAGTAGAAGTAAACGATTTGTCTAAAAAATTAAATGCAAAAGTAAAAGTAGATATTGATTCAATGAATTATCACCATGTCTACGATGTTCAATTTGTATTTGATCAAGATAGTATTAAAGCTTTAGGGAATCAAGGTGGAAACGACAACCAAGGCGGAAACAACAACCAAGGCGGAAACAACAACCAAGGCGGAAACAACAACCAAGGCGGAAACAATAACCAAGGTGGAAATGATAACCAAGGTGGAAATAATAAACCGAAAGTAATAGTTGATCCGAAAAATTTAGTAGACGGTCAATATGATATTACATTTAAAGTATTAAAAGATAAAACAGATGAGATTTCAAAGATGCATGACTATGTTGTAAATCCAGCGAAATTAATCGTAAAAGATGGTAAAAAATACATTGAGATGACGCTGAAAAATAGCGTGTGGATTACGAAATTCCAAACGGAAAACAATGAGCTATTCGCTGATGCGAAAGTAATAAGCGAAGATAAAAATGCAAATACGCGAGTAGTACAGTTTGAAGTAGAAGATATATTTAAAAAATTAAACGCAAAAGTAAAGGTAGACATCGATGAGATGAACTACCATCATTTCTACGATGTACAAATTCAATTTGATACAAATAATATCGGTGCGTTAGGAACTATTAAAGAGGATCCAAAAAATGAACCGAAAAATCCAGTGACTACACCGAAAGTAGATAATGTAAAAACAGTAGGTAATCCTGATTTTAATCGAAATGCAGATGATAAGAAGAAAAACAATGCTACAGATAATGATGCAAAAAAAGAGAAAAACTCAAAAACTGCAGATACAGCACAACTTGGTTTATACATGGTGTTACTGCTAGGTTCACTTGCTTTACTAGTTCGTAAATATAGAGCGGGTGGATTGTAATTTTTGGAGTCTTGATGCATGTTCGCGTGCATCAAGACTTGTTTCATATTGTATGGAAAGGAGTGGTGATTGAGAGTGAAGAAAATTGCAAGTGTACTAATGGCTATCATTTTGTTAATGAGTATAGCCGGGTGCTCATCACCCAAAAAAGAAACAGCAAAGCAGGTAAAGAGTGAGAGTAAAGAGCGCATTGTTGCAACAACAGTGGCTGTTACTGAAATTATGGATGCGTTAGAAGTAGATTTAGTCGGCGTTCCAACAAGTTCTAAAACTTTACCAAAGCGATATAAAGGTTTACCTGAAGTTGGGAATCCAATGAGTCCAGATATGGAAAAGGTAAAATCATTAAAGCCGTCAGAAGTATTATCTGTGACAACACTTGAATATGAATTAAAGCCAGTTTTTGATGGTGTGGGTATGAAAGCAAACTTTTTAGATTTAACAAGCTTGAAAAATATGCAAAATTCTATTAGCGATTTAGGTAAGAAATATGGACGTGAAAAGCAGGCTAAAGAAGTTGTAACTAAGTTAGATAAAAAGGTTGCTAGCATTCAAAAAGAAGTAAAAGGAAAGAAAGAACCGACAGTACTTATTTTGTTAGGTGTGCCAGGAAGTTATTTAGTAGCAACAGAGCATTCTTATATTGGAGATTTAGTGAAACAACTAGGTGGTAAAAACATTGTACAAGGTGAACGAGTAGAGTATTTAGCTTCTAATACAGAGTACTTAAAGAAAGCTGATCCAGATATTATTTTACGAGCAGCTCATGGTATGCCTGATGAAGTTGTAAAAATGTTCGATAAAGAATTTAAAACGAATGACATTTGGAAGCACTTCGCTGCAGTTAAAAATAACCGTGTTTACGATTTAGAAGAGCGTTTATTTGGAACGACAGGCAATTTAGCAGCAATTGAAGCGTTAGATGAATTGAAAAAAATGATGTATCCGTGATGCATTTTAATATAAAGGAAGAGTGGAATGAATAAAAAAACTTGGAGTTTCCTCATTGTTACTGCATTGCTTATTGTTATGACATCATTGTCAGCGATGAAAGGGAGTTTAGAAGTAGGTATTGTTGAGCTTGTACAAGGGATATTTACAGGGGGAAATGAAGATGTTGAAGTGATTAAAGATTTACGTTTCCCACGTATTATTATTGCACTATTTACTGGAGCAGCTCTGGCTGTTTCTGGTGTGCTTTTTCAAGCTGTTATGAAAAATCCACTTGCTGATGCTGGGGTAATCGGGATATCTTCTGGAGCAAGTTTTATGACACTCGTTATTATTACGTTGTTTCCGCAATTCTTTTTCTGGACACCAGTATTCGCATTTTTAGGCGGTGCGCTTGCGTGTTATCTCGTTTACTCTTTTTCATGGAAGTCTGGATTAAGTCCACTCCGCATTATTTTAATTGGTATTGCTATTAATGCAATGTTTACTGGATTAAATGAATCATTCGTTACGATTTGTGGATATTTTATTAAGAGTATTAAGCAAACGACGACTTCTAACATAACAATGAAGACGTGGGGCGATGTAGAAATAATGGTGACTTATGGAACGATTGGTCTTATTCTTGCTCTGTTCGTAGGAGCTTGGTGTAACTTATTATCGCTACAAGATAAGACTGCGAAAAACTTAGGCTTGCACGTGACGAGAGTTCGTCTTATTATTTCTGCCATTGCAGTACTCTTAGCGGCAGTATCAACAGCGATTGCAGGTGTTATTGCTTTTGTAGGATTACTCATTCCGCATATTTCAAGACAATTAGTCGGTTCAGACCATAAAGTATTAATTCCATTTTCTGCTCTTGCAGGGGCGTTATTAATTTTGACGGCAGATACAATTGGAAGGTTAATTGTGCCACCTAATGAAATTCCAGCAGCAACAATTATGGCAGTTATTGGTGGTCCATTCTTAATATTCTTGCTTAGAAAGAGTGATAAAGTTTATGGAAATTAAAAATGTAACCTTTTCATACGATAACGTAACAAATCGTTTAAAGTCTGTTAGTAGTGAAATAGAAATTGGGAAAATTACAACAATTATTGGCCCGAATGGATGTGGGAAATCAACATTACTTAGTGTCATGTCTAGAAATCACGCTCCTAGCAGTGGAGAAGTAATACTTGATGGGAAAGCGATTAGTGAATATAAACCGAAAGAGTTTGCTAGAAAGCTAGCGGTTGTCCATCAACAAAATGAGGCTCCAGCAGATATTACAGTGGAAAAGCTAATAAGCTTTGGACGTATGCCATATAAAAATATTTTCTCTCCGCAAACAGATGAAGATAGAGAAGCGATTGAGCGTGCACTAACATGTACGAATTTACAAGGTAAACGTGATAAGCCAATTCATGCTTTATCAGGCGGAGAGAGACAGCGAGTTTGGATTGCAATGACATTAGCTCAAAATACACCAATGCTTTTCTTAGATGAGCCGACAACATATTTAGATATTTATTATCAGATAGAAATATTAGAATTAGTGAAAGAGTTAAATGAAGTGTATGGACTAACGATTGTAATGGTATTACATGATATTAATCAAGCCATTCGTTACAGTGATCATATTATCGTTATGAAAGATGGAGAGATTGTTACGAAAGGTAATCCTAATGATGTAATAACAGAAGAAATGGTTAAAGCAATATATGGTGTAGATGTCGTTGTAAAGCAGGATGAAGATACAGGACTATACATGGTACCAATGGGAATCTAAAGGCTGAGCATAATCCGTTTTGAGGTGATAATTTGAATAGTAAGAAAGAACGGAAAAAGAATTCATTTTTTCAACGCATACTTACCATTGTGTTTTTAGGAATCTTTTTCTATTCAATGTATGAATTGGGTGGGATTTTCATGGATTATTATGATAATCGTAAAGTAATGGCTGAAGCGCAACATATTTATAAGAGAAGTCCAATGGAAGAAAAATCAGAGGATGGGGAAGTACGTAAGCAGTTTCAAGCTCTCCAAAAAATTAATCCAGAGATAGTTGGATGGATTACGATGGATGATACACAAATTAATTATCCAATCGTTCAAGCGAAGGATAATGATTACTATTTATTTCGTAATTACAAAGGTGAAGATATGAGAGCGGGAAGTATTTTTATGGACCACCGTAATGATGTGAAATCTCAAAACCGAAATACTATTTTATATGGTCATCGTATGAAGGACGGTTCTATGTTTGGGAGTTTAAAAAAAATGTTGGATGAAGAATTCTTCATGTCCCATCGTAAATTATATTACGATACATTATTTGAAGGATACGATGTTGAAGTTTTTTCAGTATATACGACAACAACGGACTTTTATTACATTGAAACGGATTTTGAAAATGATGCAGCATATACATCGTTCTTAAAGAAAATTCAAGAAAAATCACTGTACAAAACGGATACGGAATTGACGGCTAATAATGAAATTGTAACACTTTCTACATGTGACTATGCGCTTGATCCAGAGGCTGGAAGGTTAGTTGTACATGCAAAATTAGTGAAAAGAAATTAAAGAAAAAGTATAGAATATGAGAAGTGATAGCACTCCTCATATTCTATACTTAAAAAATAACTGTTTTTACTGTGCTGCAGCCATTGGCATACGTACAACTTTTACATCATAGTAAGCAATTTTATTATCAAGAATATATTCTGGCATTCCGCCTTGATGTGAGTGAGCATCTTTAAATGCTGAGCTCTTTGTCCAACCTTGGAAATCTTCTTTTGCATTCCAGCGAGTGCTAATTGTTACTTCATCATAATCAACTGTATTTTGCGTTAAAAGAACCTCTAATCCTAAAAATCCTGGCATCGTTTCAACTTTACCTACTTTATTAAAACGCTCAATTAATTTATGCCCATTTCCCTTTGTAATTTTAGCTGTATTTGTAACAATAATCATGTGTATTCCTCCTATAAATGTAGCTATATTTTCAAGAACTCATATACATTAAATGATAATGAAAATCATTATCATTGTCAATGGCAATAATGAAATATATAAATTTTTTTTGAAAGTATGATGTTTATTTCATAAGTTAGTAAATATATTGCGATTAGGTGTAAGGCTGAGCGGGTTGTACTAGCAAAGCGATAATATGGTATAGTGAAACGAGGCTGTTTTTCGGCCTCGTTTTTTACATGCTTCCTACTAATAGAAAGCATTCAAATGGAAAGGAAGACATTACATGCGATCTGAAGTAACTATAAAAATAAAACCGAAATTTATAAAAGAAATTAAAAGTGGATATCCGCTTATTTTAAAAGATGCGATTCAAAATTTAAACGATATTCGTGAAGAAGGGACAATCATCAAAGTAGTAGATGAGAAGAACCAATTTATCGGAAAAGGCTATTATGGAAAACAAAATAAAGGATACGGCTGGATTTTAACGAGAAAAGAGAGTGAACAAATTAATCAATCTTTCTTTGAAAGTAAAATCAAATCTGCCTTACATAAACGAAAACAGTTTTACAAATCAAATGATACGACAGCATTCCGTGTCCTAAATGGTGAAGGTGATGGTCTTGGCGGCTTAATCATCGATTATTATGACGGTTATTACGTAGTGAGCTGGTATAGTGAAGGGATTTATACTTTTAGAGATGAAATCATAGCGGCGCTTCAAAAAGTAGCAAACTTTAAAGGTATTTATGAGAAAAAGCGTTTTGATACGAAAGGGAAATACATTGAAGGCGATGATTTCGTAGCAGGAGAGCGCGGTGAGTTCCCACTTATCGTAAAAGAGAATGGTGTGAACTTTGCGGTTTATTTAAATGACGGAGCAATGGTTGGTGTATTTTTAGATCAGCGTAACGTTCGAAAACAAATTCGTGATACATATGCACAAGGAAGAACTGTGTTAAATATGTTCTCTTATACAGGTGCTTTCTCTGTATTTGCAGCACTTGGTGGAGCGACTAAAACAACGAGTGTGGACCTTGCAAATCGTAGTTTAAGTAAAACGATTGAACAATTTAGTGTCAACGAAATTGATTACGAAGCACAAGATATTATTGTAGAAGATGTATTCCTTTACTTTAAATATGCTGCGAAGAAAAAAATGAAGTTCGATATGGTTGTATTAGATCCTCCAAGCTTTGCGCGTTCTAAAAAGTATACATTTAGCGCAGCGAAAGATTATAAAAACTTATTAAAAGAAACGATCGCGATTACAGAAAATAACGGTATTATCGTTGCTTCTACAAATTGTAGCGCATTTGATATGAAAAAGTTTAAAGGCTTTATCGATACTGCATTTAAAGAAATGAACGGTAAATACAAAATATTAGAAGAACATTCTTTACCAGA
Source organism: Bacillus cereus group sp. N11 (assembly GCF_016483605.1). NCBI lineage: Bacteria > Bacillati > Bacillota > Bacilli > Caryophanales > Bacillaceae > Bacillus > Bacillus cereus group sp. N11. Next base: position 12,007 of record NZ_JAEHBN010000033.1, on the reverse strand, counting down.
AGATTTTCGTACAATTGATCAATTTAAAGAGGGAGACTACTTAAAAGTAGTTTTCATCGAAAAAATTAAAGGCTGATAAAGAAAAAGGAGCTCGGGTTTACTTGAGCTCCTTTTCTTATTGAACGATATTTTGTACTCTACCGACTTGCCCGTCCTGCAATCGCACTTTAATGCCATGCGGATGGGAAGGGGAGTTTGTTAAAATATCTTTTACAATTCCACGTGTTAATTTGCCTGTTCGTTGATCTTGTTTTAATACAATATCAACCTCAAGACCGGGTGCGATATTAGAACGTTTTTGTCCGTTCATTTATACACCTGTACGTCTACGTTGGTTGTTTGTTTTTTTCGTTTGTTGGTTTTGTAATTTTTTCGTTTCTTGGCTTTGACTTTTTGCATTTTGGCCATTTCCATTTCCTTGCTTTTTCTTAGCAAGTTGTTCGCGCATTAAATCAGCTAAGCTTACTTTTTTATTCTCTGACATGATAAGTCTCCTTTATATAAAGTTAATTATGAACAATCGTAGTGAATTTCATCATATCATTGTTAAGGAAGGAAGGGAAGTTGGTTTGAAAATTCATATAATTGTTTCCAGTCTGTAGTAGTTACGATACAATTGAATTGTTAACGTTTGTAAAAAGGGGATAGACATATGTCACATCATATTTTATTAGTTGAAGATGATATCTCAATTCAAGAGATGGTGGAAAAGTATTTAATAAAAGAGGGCTTTCAAGTTACAATCGCGTCTGATGGAGAAGAGGGAGTAAATACATATTTAAAAGGTTCATTTGATTTGATTATCCTCGACATTATGATGCCAAAGCTAGATGGCTTAGAGGTTGTACGAATCATTCGAGAAAAAAGTGCCGTTCCAATTTTAATGATGTCAGCAAAAGATACAGATGTTGATAAAGCTGTTGGATTAGGACTTGGGGCAGATGATTACATTTGTAAGCCATTTTCTATGATTGAATTAGCTGCACGTGTAAAAGCGGGTATTCGGAGGTCTACAAAATATTCGACTACGGAAACAACAGAAAAGGTGATTCAGATTGGTGATTTAACAATCGATCCAATTAATTTTACTGTAGAAAAAAACGGGAACCCTCTCAAACTTACTTTAAAAGAATTTGAGATTTTAAAACTGTTCGTAAAGAATCAAAATCGTGTATTTACAAAAGCACAAATCTATACGTTAGTTTGGAATGAAGAGTATTACGGTGATGATAACGTTATTAATGTTCATATGAGAAGATTGCGTGAGAAAATTGAAAGTGATCCATCTAATCCAGAATATATTAAAACGTTATGGGGCATCGGCTATAAGTTGGAAGTGATGTAATATGACCAATCTGTTAATGGGCATTATTTTTATATTGTTATGTATCATTTATATACAATATAAGATGAGAAAAAATAGTAGCAAAAACTTACGATACACATATGAAAAATTAGAAAGTATTGTAAATGAAAAAACAGGCGAGACGTTACTCGTTATGACAGATGATCTAGAATTGCAAAAATTATTAGTAGCAATTAATCAATTATTAGATGCAAAACAGAAAACGAATGCGGATCATGCAAAAGTAGAAATTTCGATGAGAAAAATGCTTTCAAATATTTCGCATGACTTGAAAACACCACTAACAGTTATTCTTGGATATACAGAAATGTTAAATGAGGATAAAACGATAAATGAAGAAGAACAGAAAATATTACTTGAAAAGGTTCATATAAAAACGCTGGAAGTGATGGAACTAATTCATAAGTTCTTTGATTTAGCAAAATTAGAATCTGGTGACAAGGCAATAGAGATAACAAAAGTAAATATGAATGAAGTTTGCCGCGAGAAGATTTTATCTTTTTATGATTTAGTGACGACGAAAGGATTTCATGTTCATATTGATATACCTGAAAGAAATATATATGCACTTGGAAATACAGAAGTATTAGGCAGAGTGTTAAATAATTTAATATCAAATGCAATTACATATGGAGAGGCTGGAAAGACACTCGGTATGACGTTAAGAGATGATGAAACGAGTGTGTATATAGACGTATGGGATAAAGGAAAAGGAATTGATGAATCTCATATTGATAAAGTGTTTGAGCGTATGTATACACTTGAAGACTCAAGAAATAAATTGTACCAAGGAAGCGGCCTGGGATTAACGATTACGAAAAGGCTTGTGGAAGCGATGGATGGAAAGATTCATCTTTCTAGTAAGCCATATGAAAAAACGATTTTTACAGTTGTATTAACAAAGATGAAGTTTTAGCTTGTAGAGAAGTAAATTCTACAAGCTTTTTTTCAGCGTAAGGAATTTGTAAGAAACGGGTAAGAAAAAAGAGATTTCCGTTGTCTATTATAGAAATATAGAGTATTGCGAAAGGGGAAAGTAACATGACGTATATATTAAAAACAAACCAGTTAACGAAAGTGTTTAAAGGGAAAGAAGTTATTTCCGGTGTTAACATGCATGTGAAAAAAGGAGAAATTTACGGTTTTTTAGGACCAAACGGTGCTGGTAAAACAACGATTATGAAAATGATTACAAATTTAATAAAACCGACGAGTGGTGATATTGAAATCTTCGGTGAGAAATTAACAGATACATCTTATGAAGTATTAAAAAGAATGGGGACAATTATTGAATACCCAATCTTTTATGATAAATTAACGGCGAAAGAAAACTTAGACCTACATTGTGAATATATGGGCTACTACGATAAAAATGCAATTGACCATGCTTTACATTTAGTGAAACTACAAGGGATAGATAATAAAAAAGTAAAAGATTTTTCATTAGGAATGAAACAACGACTTGGTATTGCAAGGGCAATCGTGACAAAGCCAGAATTGCTCATTTTAGATGAACCAATTAACGGTTTAGATCCAATTGGTATTAAAGAGTTACGAGACTTATTTAAAATGCTCTGCAAAGAATACGGTATTACATTATTAGTTTCTAGTCATATTTTAGGTGAGATGGAACTAATGGCCGATACAATTGGTGTGATTCAAAATGGAAAACTAATAAAAGAAGTTTCAATGAAGAGTATTAACGGAAAGCAAACAGAGTACATTGAAATCACTGTTCCTGATGTGAAACGTGCAGCTTATATTTTAGAAGATAAACTTGGTATAAAAAACTACAAAATAATGAGTGGAAACATGATTCGGGTTTATGAAGTGGCGGTGACACAGCAAGCCATTTCAAAAGCACTTATTATGAACGATGTGGAAATTGAAAGTATTAATAAGAAACATAGTTCCTTAGAAGAATATTTCTTAAATGTAATGGATGGAGAAGGTATTCATGCTTAATGGACTGTGGCTGAACCTGGTAAGTGGATTTATCGTAATGCTAATAAGTGGAATTTTATATTATAGAAAACCAGAGCGGAAATGGTTGTTAATTCTACTAGTGATAGGAATGTTAAGCGTAGTTACTGCTGGAATTAGAATGTTAGCAGTGTAGAGACAGGTATATAAAGAATGGAGGCGTGGTTTATATGTTTAAATTAATGAAGCTCGAATGGAAGAAACATCAATTATCTAGTTACTTTAAAAGTGTAGCAATTTGTATTATAGCAATTTTCGCTGTAGTAAGCCTTATGGCATTGGGAATGAAAGCCGAGGGAGACGTGCTCTTCTCTGACTTCACACAGAACATGGCTTTAGCAAATATTTTTATTAGGATAACATTCATTATTTTTAGTTCGGTCATTTTATCACGTTTAGTAATTGATGAGTATAAGAACAAAACGATACAACTATCATTTATGTATCCGCTACAAAGGAAAATGCTAATGAGTGCGAAATTAACAATTGTTTTTTGTTTTTGTTTTGTGAGCACGATTATCGCGACTTTCATTATTAGTTTGCTCGTATATTTTGTGAGTCCAATGATGGGACTGATTGGAACACCTGCTACGATAGGTGAAATAATAGCTATCGTTCCAGGTACTATTATAAGTGCATTTATGATATCTGGTATAAGTTTAATTCCTTTGTTTTTTGGAATGAGAAAGAAATCGACACCGACAACGATTACTTCGGCAGTAATAATTGGTATGCTGATTAGTGGTAACTTTGGTTCTGGAAACGGTCAAGTAAGTATGTTTGATTTTATAGCTATCCCAATAGTGCTCTGTTTATTAGGAATTTTCATTAGTTATCTATCGTTTCGTAAAATCGACAAGATCGATGTGGCGTGAAGCAAGCCTAAAACAAAAAACGAACTGGGGTATGAATGGTGAAAAAAATAATAGTAATTGCAATATTATTCATTACAATTGCTAGTACGGTTTTTGGTTTTAAGGTATTTCAGGGGAAAGATTTTAAGAAAGAAAAGTCTTTTGAGATAAATAATATAAAAGAAATAGAAGTAGACAATGAAAACTGGGATATTGAATTTAAAAGTACAGACGCTAATAAAATAGTAATTTCCGCCCAAGGTCAACAAGTAGATCAAGAGATAGATCCCGTCAAAATGGAAAATGACGGAAATAAAATTGTGATTAAGCAACAACAAAAGGCGAACAGATTTTTTAATGGTTTTACGTTTAGGAAGAAAAATAGTATATCTATAGCTCTTCCGAAGAAAGAAATAGATAAAATTGTATTAAATAATAAATCAGGTGATGTGAAAATAAGCGATATAGTAGTAAAAAGTATCGTGACAAAAGGCAATTCTGGAGATGAAATGATTGTAGGACTATCGGCAGAGAAGGGTGAGTTCACATCCGAAAGTGGAGATTTAATGTTAAAAGATAGTTCATTACAAGAAGTAAATATAACTTCTACTACTGGTGATAATTATATGAAAAATGTAAAAAACGAAAATATGAGCATCACTTCAACATCTGGAGAAGTATTACTGAAAGATATGACAGAAGGAAAATCATTATTTGTAGAAACAAAATCAGGCGATATTGGCGTAAGGTATAAAGGCGTCCCAGCTTCATTGAAGCTTACAGCTAAAAGTAATTCGACTGACATAATAGTAGATTTAAAAGGACTTAAGAAAGATAAAAATACAGAAAAAATAAAAGCAGGAACTATTGGTGATGCAAAAAACGAAGCGAAGATTTTAAGTGAAACAGGAGTCATTTATATTGATTAATTCTTAGGAGGAAGGAGGATTATCATGCTACATTTAATGAAGCTAGAATTGAAAAAGTTTAAGCTTGGCTGGTACGTAAAAGGGGCAGTTATTGCAAATATAACTATACTGGCATTAATGATATTTGTGAGCATCGTTGCTCAAGTAGAAGGCGATCCAGAAATAAGGGATCCACAGACGATTTTGTTAACGGCTAGCGTGTTAGTAAGGTCAACATTTATTGTTTTTGGTGGTGTACTAATTGCAAAACTAATAATTAATGAGTATAAAAATAAAACAATACTACTTATGTTTTCTTATCCCATTAACCGGAAGAAAATGATGATTAGTAAGTTGGCTATTACAGCAACAGTAACATTTATAACAGTTATTGTATCTAACACTTTAGTAGTAGGAGTTTTCTTTGGAATAGATAGCTATTTTTCAATTCTTCCTAATTCATTCACAATAGATCAATTGAAGCAAGAAGGGATAAACCTTGTTCCTTTAGCCGTTGCAACTGCGGGAATAAGTTTAATCCCTCTATATTTCGGAATGCGTAAACATTCGGTGCCAACTACAATCGTTGCATCTATTATCGTTGTGTCAATCGCAATTAATAACCAGCCAATATTTCCGATAGCGACTTTTCTACCTCTTCAATTCACATTTGCAGCGATCGGTATGGTGATTGCTTATTTTGGGATTAAAAATATTGAGAGGGAAGATGCAATAACGTGACAAGAATAAGTAAAAAAGAGTTGGTGTTACACCAACTCTTTTTGTATATGTATGCTTCGTTACTATTCTCTAAATTTAGAGTGTTTGCTTAAATACTCTTGCACTCCTGGAGAAATGTTAAAGTTATTAGGACTTTTATATTCGATAGTAAACTCTCCGTCGGTACTTGTTTCAAAGGAGATTGCATAGCTATTCATTTTAGCATCGTAAGAAGTATTTTTGACTTCTGCATCTAGATTAAAATATTTTGTAATATATTCTTTTGATTCCGTAATTGCTGCTTGTTTTCTCCAAGGGGTACCATAATAGGTGAAATAAAGAGATACACTAATCACTCCAATAATAGAAGTTAGTAAAATAGTTCCCATAGCTATTTTTTTATTTTTTGTATTCAATTTGGTTACTCCTCTTCGTAATATGTATTCATTTTAACCTATCTTTTCCATAAAACAACCATTTAGAAAAAATAGTTTCACATGAAACAAGTTACAGAAAAAGACAAGATGTGTAAACACCTTGTCTTTTTTTGTTTTTACATTTTAGGAACTTCCATTCCAGCGGCAGCCCATTCTTCTTTTGCAGGACCATATACGCCAGGAACTGTTAAGCCAGCTTGCCTCATTAAAACCGTCATTTGTCCGCGGTGGTGATTTTGATGATTAATAAGTGTCATTAAAAATATAGAATTCGGCATAGGACGACCAAAGAAATCATTAATAGTTGCTAAATCTTTATCATTCCATTCGCTTTGAAGTGCTTCAACGAAAGCTGCATTCACTTTATGGTATTCATCTGCAATTTTTTTTGCAGAAGTTGGAACAGGATAATCTTTCGTTTCTCCTTCAAACTTTAGGCCTGTGCCAGATAGTATAACAGGAATTGCCGTTACGATATGCCAAGCAACTCTTCCTAATGTCCAATGCCCAGGCGCAATTTCTTGTGATAAAGATGCATCGGTTAATGAATTAAGCATTTTCTGAGTAGACTCTGATTCGTATGTCCATGATTGAAAGAAGCCTTCAATTGTTTGGTACATTGTTATCCCTCCTATTTTTGTTCATAGATTAAATTCGTGAGAGATAATATAATCCCTGTTCCACAAGAAATAATTAATTAAGTATTTGCTACAATATGAAAACAATTAGAAAATATTTGTAAAAGTGTCAGGAAACGAATGTGTTCATTCGTATATATAATGAATAAAGAATGGGATAAAGAGTGGTGATAAGGGTGAAGGATATAGAAATAGTAGAAGGTCTTCGAAAACAAGACATGTTAGCATTACATACAGCAATTGATCGATATGGGGATTTAATTTATAAGGTGGTTCATAGTGTTTTAGATACGGCACAGAGCAAGGTATTAGTGGACGAATGTGTTGACGATATTTTATTAATCGTTTCGTACAACATTAGTAGTTATGATGAAAATCGTGGGAAGTTTAGAAACTGGCTTATATCTGTCGCTAAGTTTAAAGCTATTGATTATAAACGAAAAAGTAATAAGGCTTATCAATTACAAGAGCTTCAGCAAGAAATATATGAAGATAGAAAAAATGTCAATTTAACAAAAGAAGAGCGAGATTATAATTTTTACGTTTTAATTAAAGAATTGAATGAAGAAGATAAGAAAATTTTTATAAAAAGGTATTTAGATGAATATAGCGTACAAGAAATAGCGCTTGAATTCGGTATGACACGAGATACGGTATATAGCAGGCTTTCAAGAGGGAGAAAGAAATTGAAGAAGCTGTTGGGGGGGGGAAAGAAATGAATAAAGAAAAGTTACTTCAGGAATTAAATAACTTGCAGTATAGCGATAATTTTGTAGATGATTATAGAAATGATGAGAAAATAGATAAAAAGAAAATAAATCGTACAAAAGAAGTTGTAACAAAAACAATTTTAATGAAACGTTGTTATGAGGTTGTACAAGAAGAGTTACAGGGAAGCGAAGAGATTTTATATAGTATGCTTGTCGAAAATCCTCGTGTGAAAAATTGGCAGACAGGCACAGCCATGACATTAGGGGTAGGCGTTCTTGCGATGAACTTCGGTATTAATAATGTGCTAATCGTTACAAATAAACGGTTGTATGTATTTTTTGTGGATCGTTATTATAATGAAGTTGATATAAAAGTATGTGTATTAAATGGAATAGCTTCTATGAGAACAATATTAGACCGTAAAGGTGGGAGTGAATTTCTACATATAAAGTATAAAAATGATAAGGAGTACGTATTATTGGGAAATGCTGATGATTACAGAGAGTTATTTCAAATAGTAGGTAGACTGAAAGTAGCAAATGGAATAGAACTAAAATTACAGGATAAGAAATTAAAGAGAAAGTTAACTTTAAAACGAAGTGTATTCAATATAATCATGTATGCACTTATTATATATATTCTGTACAAAGCTTATATTAATTTTATGCCATAATAGGAAAAGACGGCTTCATATATATGAAGCCGTCTTTTAATTAACTTTCTTCCCACTCTTCCTCATCAACCATAAGAAATAAGGTGCCCCAAGTACAGCAACGACAAGGCCAGAGGGAATTTCTTTCGGATATGCGATTGTACGTCCAAGTAAGTCAGCAACAGAAAGAAGGATTGCTCCAAACAGAGCGGAACAAACGAATAATCTTTGATGATTCATACCAACAACAATTCTTGCTAAGTGAGGAGCGACAAGGCCTAAAAAGGCGATTGTACCGACAGCCGCGATATTTATAGATGCAAGAAGTGTCGCTAGTACAATTAGAGCAAGACGCGTTTTATTTACAGGCTGTCCGAGTCCAGTTGCTAAATCGTCTCCAAGTACAAGGACATCAAGTTGTTTCATTAAGAAAAAGATAATTGGTATAAGAATAAGTGATGGATATAGAATGATATTTTCTAAGTGATTCCATCCTCTTGCATACGTACTGCCTGATAGCCATGTTAAAGCAGCAGCAACATTCAAATTCGCTCTAACGATAAAGATTTGAATAATTGCTGAGCCGAGAGCCGAAATACCAATCCCTATTAAAGCAAGAGCTGTTGGACTAAATCCTGCTTTCCATGAGAAGAAGAGGACAATTCCAACTGCAAGTAGTCCGCCGATAAATGCACCAATTGGTAGGAAGAAACCTGGAAGTGCAGGGAAAACATACATAATAGTTAAAGCACCGACACCTGCTCCAGACGAAATACCAATAATCGAAGGGTCGGCAAGTGGGTTTCGTAATATTCCTTGGAAGACAAGCCCACTTATTGCAAGGCATGCGCCAGCAATAGCGGCAACGAGCATTCTTGGTAAACGAAGGTTCATCATCATATTTTTATCAAATTGCGTTAATTGCCCTGTTATAACATTTGTAATGCTTTCGATATAAGCATTACTACCGATTGTAACACCAAGAGCAATCGTCACAATACAAAGCGTGATAGATATGATGATTACCTTTTTATAAGAGTAATAGCGGGAACTAGCTCCAGCTGTATTCGCACCGTTATCATTCATATATTGTTTCGACTTCATCATACGATACACTAAATAAATAAGCCAAGGTGACCCAATCATTGCTGTGACTGCTCCAACAGGAAGTTCTGCACCAGTTGGATCTATTAATCTACCGACGACATCTGCCCCAAGTAATAATACTGCTCCCCATAAGAATGAGGAAAGAAGAAGAGTAAAGTGTTGCCGGTAACCAATAAGGCGCATTAAGTGTGGTGCAACTAAGCCAACAAACCCAATCGGTCCAACGACAGTGACAATTACTGCTGTTAAAAAGATTGCAGCAATGAAGGCGATAAGACGTGTTACTGCTGTTTTTTCACCAAGAGAAACAGCAACATCGTCACCAAGTAAGAGGATGTTGAGTTTACGAGACATAAATAGTAAAACTAGGAAAGAAATAATGATAAATGGAAAAGCAAATTGAACGCCATCCCAGTTATTTTGGATAAGAGAGCCAGCTCCCCATAAAAATAAACCAGCCGTTTCATTTTCATAGAAAAGCTGCATCGTTCCAGTAAAAGCAGAAAGCATTAATGTAACGACCATCCCAGCTAGTGCCATTCTAAGTGGGGTTCCCTTTTTCCCACCAGAAATACGGTATACAAATAAAGCAGTAATAGCACCACCGATAAATGTGAAAAGAAGTGAGTTAATTTGCAGACCTTTCGGTAAGAAAATTGTAGCCGCTACTAGAAAGAAATATGCGCCAGAGTGAATTCCCATTGTACTTGATTCAGCAAGTGGGTTTTTTGTTAATGTTTGCAAAATGACCCCAGATGCAGCAAGAGCACCTCCAGCTAAAATAGCAATTACGGCTCTAGGTAATCGAAGCATGATTAAAGTTTGGTGCTCTAGTGATTGGTTCGGTGAGATAAGAGCATCGATAATCATACTATAGGAAATATTTGCTTGACCTTGTCCGATATGAATAAAGAAAAGGAGGAGCAAGAGAGCTGCTCCTCCTCCGAATACAAGACTTGCTCGAAGTGTATGTTGTAAGCTATTCATCGTGTAATCACTTCTTCGCTGTCATTACATCTGCTACTTGTGTTGCTAAAGATTTTGCAGACTCAGGACCACCGAAAATCCAAGTGTCGCCTTTTAATTTATACATTTTGTTTTCTTTTTTGAACTTTAATTCTTCCCAAGCAGGATTGCCTTTTAGTTGAGTGTCAAAAATGTTATCTTCATCCGCTACAATGTAAATGAAGTTTGAATCTTGTACACTTTGTAATGATTCTACAGTTGTTTGTTTGAAACCATCTGCCTCTGATTTACCCGCTTCAAAAGTGTTTGTTAAACCTAATTTTTTTGTAACTTGTAAAGCTGTAGAATTGTCAGTTAAGATGCGGAATGTTGGCACGTTTTTAGCAGTAAATGCTTGTGCCATTGCGATGTTTTTATCTTTTAAGCCTGCTTTGTCAATTTTTGCTTTTGCATCAGCAAATGTTTTATCCATATCAGCTAATACTTTTTTACCTTCTTCTTCTTTTCCAACAGCTTTTGCAATTTGTTTAAATGTTTCTGTCATTTCAGCAAAGTGATCGTTGTTGCTAGTTGATGGATCGAACATAACTGTAGGAGCAATTTGCTCTAATTCGTTTTTAATTGCTTTACCACGGAATGATGCTGTGATAATTAAATCTGGTTTTAGACGACTAATTTCTTCTAAGTTTGGTTGTTGACGTGTCCCTACATCTACAACATCTTTACTCGGTTTTGTTTTTGTATTTACCCATTTATTATAATTCTTAATGTCTGCCATCCCTACTGGCTGAACACCAAGTGCTAATAAGTCTTCTGAATATACCCACTCAAGTACAACAACTTTTTTCGCTGGTTTATCTAACTTCGTTTCCCCTTCAGCGTGTTTAATTGTTATAGTTTGATTTTTATTGTCCGCTTTTGTTTCCTTTTTCTCCTCTTTTTGCTGTCCGCATCCAACAGCGAATAGAAGAATTACTATGAAAATACTGAGAATTTTCTTCATCTTCTGCCCCCAAATAAATTATTTAATTTGTAATGTACGATATTGAAAATCGTTATCAATTACAACATCCAAATCATACTATGATGATATTTTAAGTGTCAATATATTTTTAAAATTTTGACGAAAAATAACGAATTATACAGATTTCAATATATGAGGTTGAAATCTATATGTATATGAAAATGCAGAAAAGGAATTTCGTTTAAGCAGGAAGGCGAATGTACAAGCAAAAGGGAAGGGTGTCGCATGTAATAATTATTAGAATGTACGGAATAAAGTATTTCTTTATTATTGGATAGTTGTTTTATAATTCGTTGTTTGTACTGAAAAGATTGAATTTGAAGGAAGGGATCAACATGTCTTCATGGCTCAATAATACAAATGGATATTGTGGGTGTAATAATCAAAATGGTGTACATGTTGATTCATGTTGTTTTAGTTGCGATGGGACAGTACCTAAGCTTGGTCCAACAGGTCCAACGGGGGCAACCGGTGATACAGGCCCAACGGGAGCAACAGGAATAACAGGAGCAACGGGAGCAACAGGTCCAACAGGTCCAACAGGAGCGACAGGAATAACAGGAGCAACAGGTCCAACGGGGGCAACCGGTGATACAGGCCCAACAGGAGCAACCGGCACAAGTATAACGGCAACATACGCA
>NZ_JAEHBN010000032.1:0-48473 GCF_016483605.1 Bacillus cereus group sp. N11 | reverse complement strand
TCACACCCGTTCCCATACCGAACACGGAAGTTAAGCTCTCTAGCGCCGATGGTAGTTGGGACCTTGTCCCTGTGAGAATAGGACGTCGCCAAGCAACTAAAACACAAGTCTTTTGACTTGTGTTTTTTTGTATTGTTAAACAGTGCATAAAAGAAGTAATGGTAATACAAACACGTTGCCCAAGAGTAAATCATATTATATAAGAGATGGATGTATATTTTTCTGTAAATTGTTAAGGAATAGAGGTATCAAATATGTTTATTTAAATACAGGGAGGGAAGGTTATGAAATTACAAAGTGAAATTTGCATTGTTTGTGAGACAAAAAGAGAAGAAGGTATATATGTTTATAATAATTTGATATGTCATGAATGTGAAAAAGATATGGTGAGTACTGAGACAGATGATCCAAAATATATATATTATTTAAAACAGCTTCGGAAGTTAGAAGTATCATATTTATAAATAGGCATCTGCCTATTATTTTTTTTGCCTTAATATCTGTATAATAGATACAGAATGAATAATAAGGAAGAGATAGATATGAATCAAAAGCGTATGCCTTTATATGAGGCGTTAATAGAGTTTAAAGAAAGAGAACCACTGTCCTTTCATGTTCCAGGTCATAAGAATGGTGTAAACTTCCCTCAGGAAGCCATTAGGGAGTTTAAAGATATACTATCCATTGATGTAACCGAACTAACAGGGTTAGACGATTTACATAGTCCGTTTGAATGTATAGATGAAGCACAAAAATTATTAGCTGATGTATATGGTGCGGAAAAAAGTTATTTTTTAATTAATGGTTCAACGGTCGGAAATCTAGCAATGATTTTATCTTGCTGCGGTGAGCGTGATATTGTCCTTGTACAAAGAAATTGTCATAAATCAATCATTAATGGATTAAAACTAGCGGGTGCGAATCCAATTTTTCTAGACCCATGGATTGATGAGGCATATAACGTACCAGTAGGAATTGGTGATGAAGTTATTAAAGGGGCAATTAAAAGATATCCTAATGCTAAAGCCCTCATTTTAACGCATCCTAATTATTATGGTATGGGGATAGATTTAGAAGCAAGTATTGCTTATGCACATGCACATAAAATCCCTGTTCTAGTAGACGAAGCTCATGGAGCACACTTTTGCTTAGGGGAACCATTTCCAAAGTCAGCATTAGCATATGGTGCAGATATTGTGGTTCATTCTGCACATAAAACATTACCTGCGATGACAATGGGATCTTATTTACATATAAATAGTCATTTAGTGAATGAAGAAAGAGTTTCTGCTTATTTGAGTATGCTACAATCTAGTAGTCCGTCATATCCAATTATGGCTTCACTTGATATAGCGCGCTTTACACTAGCAAGTATAAAGGAAAAAGGTCATGATGAAATTGTCGAGTTTTTACGGAGATTTAAAAAAGGATTGTGTTCCATTTCGCAAATAGCTGTTTTACAATATCCGTTGCAAGATGATTTAAAGATTACTGTACAGACTCGTTGTCAGTTATCAGGATATGAATTACAGTCTGTATTTGAAAGGGCCGGAATATATACAGAAATGGCAGATCCATATAATGTCCTACTTATTTTACCTCTACAAGCAAAAGAGGAGTACATGAGGGCTATAGAGATAATTCGAGTTGCGTTGGAACATTATGAGGTGAAAGACAAGAACGAATCTATTCGTTATACTTATAAAAGAGAATCCTCTCCTTTACCGTATACATATAAACAATTAGAAGGATACAAAACAAAAGTAGTACCTATAGAAGAAGTGGTAGGGATGATAGCGGCGGAAATGATAATTCCATATCCGCCTGGAATTCCATTGATTATGTATGGAGAGAGAATTACTTCAGAACATAAAGAACAAATTATGTATTTAGAGAAAACAGGAGCTCGTTTTCAAGGTAGCACGAAAGATATGAAAGTGTATGATATAGAAAGTAGGTTTTAGGATGAAGGGATTATTTGTAACAATTGAGGGGCCAGAAGGTTCGGGTAAAACAACGTTAATTAAAAAATTATTACCATACTTTGAGCAAAAAGAACAAAAGGTAATGGCGACGAGAGAACCAGGTGGTATAGCAATTTCTGAAGATATTAGAACAATTCTACATAAACAAGAATATACGATGATGGAAGCACGTACAGAGGCGCTTCTTTATGCTGCTGCACGTAGACAACATTTAGTAGAAAAAGTTATGCCAGCGCTTAATGAGAACTATCTTGTATTATGTGATCGTTTTATAGATAGCTCTTTAGCGTATCAAGGATATGCAAGAGGCTTAGGAATGGATAAAGTATTTGAAATAAATCGCTTCGCAACAGAAGACTGTATGCCTAGTGTAACAATTTACTTAGACATTGAACCAGAGATTGGTTTAGCTCGCATTGAAAAAGATGCGGGGCGCGAAGTGAATCGATTAGATATGGAAGATATCTCTTTCCATAAACGTGTACGTGAAGGGTATTTACAAGTTGTAGAACGTTTTTCTGATCGTATTGTATTAGTAAATGCTGATCAACCAATGGAAAAACTTATAGAAGAAGTTGTTCAGATTATAGAAGATAAATTGTTATAATAGAAGGAAAGAATGAAATAAGTGAGGTATGCATTATGACGAAGACGTGGGAGCAGCTTTCTGCTATACAGCCCATCGGTGTAAAAATGTTGATGAATAGCATTGCAAAAGAGCGTATATCCCACGCTTACTTGTTAGAAGGAGGGAAAGGAACAGGGAAGTTTGCAACAGCGATTCAAATGGCAAAGAGTTTCCTCTGCTCTCAAAGGAATGAGGTAGAACCATGTCATGTATGTACAAATTGTAAACGAATTGACTCAGGTAACCACCCTAACCTACATATTGTAAAACCAGATGGATTATCTATTAAAAAGCAACAAATTCATGATTTACAGGAAGAATTTTCAAAAACAGGATTAGAGGCAAATAAAAAAGTTTATATTATCGAGCATGCAGATCGTATGACAGCAAATGCGGCAAATACACTATTGAAATTTCTAGAGGAACCGAGTAGTGATACAACAGCTATTTTACTTACTGAACAAAGTCATCAAATTTTAAATACGATTTTATCTCGCTGTCAAGTTGTTACATTTAGACCGTTACCTACGGAGTCTTTAAGTAGAAGATTACAGGATGAAGGCATTACGTCCTCTTTATCAACTCTAGCTGCACAGCTTACGAATAGTTTTGATGAAGCTTTAGCTTTATGTAATGATGAATGGTTTGCACAAGCACGAACTTTAGTGATAAAATTATGTGAAGCGCTCGAAAAAGATAAAGCCTCTATTTTTTTTGTACAAGAAAAATGGGGAAAACACTTTGGAGAGAAAGAACAGTTACAGCAAGGTTTAGATATGTTGCTCCTTATTTATAAGGATTTATTATATGTTCAACTTGGAGAAGAAGATCGTCTTGTTTTTCATGAGCAGAAAGAGATGTTTGAATCTTTTTCCTATGCTCAGAAGCGCATTGTATCAGCTCTCTTTAATATATTAGAGGCAAAAAATAGAATCAACGCTAATGTAAATGCGCAGCTTGTGTTCGAACAGTTAGTGTTGCGGTTGCAGGAGGGATGACCGTTTTGTATGATGTAGTAGGTGTTCGCTTTAAGAAGGCCGGCAAGGTATATTACTTTGATCCGAATCAGTTCGATATCTCTGAGAATGAGTTTGTAATTGTAGAAACGGTAAGAGGTATTGAATACGGAAAAGTAGTTATTACCAAAAAGCAAGTTGATGAAAACGATGTTGTGTTACCGTTAAAAAAGGTTATTCGTATCGCAAATGAAAATGATCGTACCATTGTTGACGAGAACAAACATGCTGCGAAAGAGGCATATCAAGTTTGTCAACAAAAGGTAGTAGAGCATAATCTAGATATGAAACTTGTAGATGTAGAGTATACGTTCGATCGTA
The DNA here is from genome assembly GCF_016483605.1 of Bacillus cereus group sp. N11. NCBI lineage: Bacteria > Bacillati > Bacillota > Bacilli > Caryophanales > Bacillaceae > Bacillus > Bacillus cereus group sp. N11. Next base: position 44,523 of record NZ_JAEHBN010000032.1, on the reverse strand, counting down.
ATAAGATTATTTTCTACTTTACTGCAGATGGTCGGATTGATTTCCGCGAACTAGTAAAAGACTTAGCGGCAATTTTTAGGACGAGAATTGAACTAAGACAAATTGGTGTTCGTGATGAAGCGAAGATGCTTGGTGGTATTGGTCCATGTGGTCGTATGCTTTGTTGTTCTACTTTTTTAGGAGATTTTGAACCTGTATCCATTAAAATGGCAAAGGATCAAAATTTATCATTAAATCCTGCAAAAATTTCTGGTTTATGTGGTCGCTTAATGTGTTGCTTAAAATATGAGAATGATGAATATGAGGCAGCAAAGGAACAACTTCCTGATTTAGATCAACGTATACAAACACCACATGGTACTGGCCGTGTTATCGGATTAAATATTTTAGAAAGATTAATTCAAGTGGAGCTAGTAGACAAGGAACGGATAGTAGAATATACGTTAGATGAGTTAGTGAATAAAGGGGTCGTTTCGAGTCAAACCACAGATTAATGAGGTGGGTGCTTGTGGAGAAAAAAGATATTTTTGCATCGGTTTCTAGTATGGAAGAGCAAATTGGACATTTATATAAACAGTTGGGTGAATTAAAACAACATCTTGCAGAGTTGTTGGAAGAAAATCAACATATAAAAATGGAAAATGAAAATTTGCGACACCGTTTTGAAGAAGTGCAGAATAAAGAAAAACAAAAAGCTCAAAAACGTAAAGAAGTGAAGCCGAAGACGGATATTGGTGAAGGCTATGACAATTTAGCAAGACTATATCAAGAAGGTTTCCATATTTGCAATCTACATTATGGAAGTGTACGTAAAGAGGGAGATTGTTTATTCTGTCTGTCATTTTTAAATAAAAAGTGAAATTACCTTTCCAATTATAATTGGAAAGGTAATTTTTTATACATGAGAATAGAACAAAATGTATTTGTATATTAGTAGAAGATGAAATAGGGTAGGTTAAGTGTAAGAAAAGGAGTAATATATGAATTTATACGAAGATGAACGTTTAGATTATTTATTAGCGCAAGATATGAAGATTATACAAAGTCCATCGGTGTTTAATTTCTCTTTAGATGCCGTTTTACTTGCAGATTTTGCTTGGGTGCCAATTCAAAAAGGAAATTTACTTGATTTGTGCACAGGTAATGCGGTTGTGCCCCTTCTATTAAGCACGAGAACAAAAGGGAATATTACAGGTGTGGAAATTCAAGAACGTTTATATGATATGGGAATAAGAAGTGTTCAATACAATAAGTTAGAAGAAAGAATTCAACTCATACATGGAGATTTGAAAGATATGCCAGAGAAACTTGGGCGCCATCAATATGATGTTGTTACATGTAACCCTCCTTATTTTCAAACACCTCAAACGTCTGAGAAAAATATGAATGAACATTTAGCAATAGCTCGTCATGAAATTATGTGTACGTTAGAAGATGTTGTATCTGCAAGTAGTCAGCTAGTAAAACAAGGCGGGAAAGTAGCGTTTGTACATCGCCCAGGTCGTTTACTCGACATTGTTACATTAATGCGTAAATACAAAATTGAACCAAAGCGTGTGCGATTTGTTTATCCTAAGGCAGGTAAAGAAGCAAATACATTGTTAATTGAAGGAATTAAGGATGGGAACGCAGATTTAAAAATCCTACCACCTCTTTTTGTATACGAAGAAAATAACGAATATACAAAGGAGATTCGTTCAATTTTATATGGAGAAGAATAAGCATTGTTTTTATGTGGTGGAATGTTCTGATGGAAGTTATTATGCTGGATATACAAATCATATAGAAAAACGGATTCAGACTCATAATAGTGGAAAAGGTGCTAGATATACACGTGCTAGACTTCCAGTTGTTTTAAGGTATGTAGAGAATCATGAGGATAAACGAACAGCTATGCAGGCTGAATATCATTTTAAGCAGTTAACGAGAAAACAAAAAGAAGAATATATGCAAAAAGGAGAACGCTATGTGGCAGCAAAAAAGCTTTCAACAAAATGAAAAGGGGATGTTATATCTAGTACCTACTCCAATTGGAAATTTAGAAGATATGACATTTCGTGCAATTCGGATTTTAAAAGAGGTAGATGTTATTGCAGCGGAAGATACAAGACAAACCAAAAAACTTTGTAATTATTTCGAAATTGAAACACCTGTCATGAGTTACCATGAGCATAATAAAGAAGTAAGTGGAAAGAAAATATTAGAGAAGCTAGAGGAAGGGAAGAATATAGCACTTGTTAGTGATGCTGGTATGCCGTGTATTTCCGATCCAGGCTACGATATTGTTGTCGAGGCCGTAGCTGAGCAATATCATGTGGTTCCGCTTCCTGGGGCAAATGCAGCCCTTACAGCGTTAATTGCATCGGGTCTTGAAACAAAGCAGTTTTATTTCTATGGATTTTTACAAAGAAATAAAAAGGAACGAAAAATGGAATTAGAAAAACTTCGCTATGTGCAAACTACAATGATGTTTTATGAAGCACCTCATCGTCTAGATGACACTTTAATCTCGATGCAAGAAATATTAGGCAATAGGGAAATTGTATTATGTCGAGAGTTAACGAAAAAGTTTGAGGAATTTATTCGAGGAACAATCGAAGAAACAATTGAATGGACGAAGCAAAATGAAGTTCGTGGTGAGTTTTGTATTTTAGTAGCTGGTTCAACGGAAGAACCTGCTCCAGAAGAACAATGGTGGGAATCTATTTCGGTATATGATCATATTGAACATTATATAAATGAAAAAGGCATGAATTCAAAAGAGGCGATAAAAACAGTCGCTAAAGATCGAGATTTGTCGAAACGCGATGTGTATCAAATCTATCATGTCGATAAAAAATAAGCTTCTCATAATTGAGAAGCTTATTTTGCTGTTTCGATATAATCTTGAAGTTCGTTTAAGATTTGCTCAGCGCCTTCTTTGCTTAAGATAATTTTACCTTCAGCTAAAGATAGGTTACCATCAGATACTTCACCAGTTACTTGGCAAGTCATGTTTGGTTTATATTTTTTTAAGATGATTTTTTCGTCATCAACATAAATTTCAAGTGCATCCTTTTCTGCAATACCTAAAGTACGGCGTAATTCGATTGGAATTACAACACGACCTAATTCATCAACTTTACGAACAATACCAGTAGATTTCATAATTCTTTTCCTCCTAAATAAATAGTTTATAAGTTTCGAGTCTATTTTTTTGATTCGTCATTTTTCGACAAAATACCCTATGGACATATGATACCAATCATTTACATTTCCGTCAATTCTTAAATTCTATATTTTTTAAAAAGATTTATAGATTTCTTACTTCTTATATATAATAGAATGGGAGTAATTTTTGCAATTATTTTCTGAAAAATATATTTATTTAAAAGTAGGGTTGTATATTTTGTTTGAATATGAGTAATAGATGATAAAGATATGTAGCATTAACTGGTGTTTATCCCGCGTTAACGAGCAATAAGATTCCCGCTTTAAAATGCGGTTGGAGCAAAGAAGTTAAGTTGGAGTCGGGCTGCTCGTAAAAGATTGATTAGTGAGAGTTAATAATTTGTGGGGGATAAACACCCCTACGGATTAAAGTTTCACTTTATATATGAGTTTTTGATATACTATTTATAAATACATATGAGGTTATTCGGGAGGTCCAAAACAATGACAAAGGAAAATAAGTCCTTTTATATTACTACCCCAATTTATTATCCAAGTGGAAAGTTACACATTGGACATGCTTATACGACAGTAGCAGGAGATGCAATGGCACGATATAAGCGTATGCAAGGCTACAATGTTCATTATCTAACAGGAACTGATGAGCATGGGCAGAAGATCCAAAAGAAAGCAGAAGAGTTAAATGTGACACCACAAGCATACGTGGATAATATTGTTGCAGGAATTAAAGAGCTTTGGGAGAAGATGGATATCTCTTATGATGATTTTATTCGCACAACTGAAGATCGTCATAAAGATGTTGTCGAAAAGATCTTCAAGCAACTAGTAGACCAAGGTGATATTTATCTTGATGAATATGAAGGTTGGTATTCTGTACAAGATGAAACATTCTATACAGCGCATCAATTAGTAGATCCAATTATGGAAGGTGACAAAGTAGTTGGAGGAAAAAGTCCAGATAGTGGTCATGATGTAGAACTTGTTCGTGAAGAATCATATTTCTTTAGAATGGGTAAATATGTCGACAGACTATTAAAGTTCTATGAAGATAATCCACATTTTATCCAGCCAGAGTCTCGTAAAAATGAAATGATTAATAACTTCATTAAACCAGGATTAGAAGATTTAGCAGTTTCTCGTACTTCATTTGATTGGGGAGTTCGTGTTCCAGGCAACCCAAAACATGTTATTTACGTATGGGTTGATGCATTATCTAACTACATTACAGCATTAGGTTATGGAACAGAAAATGAAGAGATGTATAAGAAATTCTGGCCGGCAGATGTGCATTTAGTCGGAAAAGAAATTGTTCGTTTCCATACAATTTATTGGCCAATCATTTTAATGGCATTAGATTTACCTCTTCCGAAAAAGGTCTTTGCTCATGGCTGGATTTTAATGAAGGATGGAAAAATGAGTAAGTCAAAAGGAAACGTAGTAGATCCAGTTACATTAATTGATCGTTACGGATTAGATGCATTACGTTATTACTTACTTCGAGAAGTTCCGTTCGGATCTGATGGCGTATTCACACCAGAAGGATTTGTTGAACGTATCAACTTCGATTTAGCAAATGACTTAGGTAACTTATTAAATCGTACAGTAGCTATGATTGATAAGTACTTTAACGGAGAAATACCTGCATTTAAAGCAAATGTAACGGAATTCGATGAAACGTTAGTAACGTTTGCAAAAAATACATTGCAAAAAGTAGAAGACGCAATGGAAAATATGGAATTCTCTGTAGCGCTAAGCTCAATTTGGCAATTGGTTAGCCGTACGAATAAATATATTGATGAAACACAACCGTGGGTATTAGCGAAGGATGAAAATGATCGTGAAAAGTTAGCTTCTGTAATGGCTCATTTAGCAGAAGTACTTCGTCAAACAGGTATTATGCTTATGCCATTCTTAACAGTAGCACCAAGCAAGATGTTTGCTCAACTTGGTCTTACTGAAGAAGCACATAAATCTTGGGAAAGCCTATCTATAATTGGATGTATTCCAGGTGGAACAAAAGTAGAAAAAGGAAACCCAATTTTCCCTCGTTTGGAAATGGAAGTAGAAGTAGAGTATATTAAAGAACAAATGAAGAGCTCTGCGCCTAAAGTAGAAGAGAAAAAAGAAGAAGAACCGCAGGCAGAAGAAATTACAATTGATGATTTCTTTAAAGTAGAATTACGAGTAGCTGAAGTAATATCGGCTGAACCTGTAAAAAAAGCAGATAAGCTGTTAAAAATCCAGCTTGATTTAGGTACAGAAAAGCGCCAGGTTGTTTCAGGTATTGCAAAATTCTATTCTCCGGAAGACTTACAAGGTAAAAAAGTTATTTGTGTAACAAACTTAAAACCTGTAAAATTACGCGGTGAATTATCACAAGGTATGATTTTAGCGGGTGAAGAGAATGGAGTATTGTCATTAGCAACAATCGACCAAAATCTTCCGAATGGTACAAAAATCAAGTAATTAAGGCAAGAAAAGAGATGTTTCACGTGTAACATGTGTGAAGCGTCTTTTTTCTTTTTAAATTTCCTTTTTTTGCATTAAAATTGTAGTATTGTTATCGTTGAGTTAGAAAGAAAATCGTTTTTCTCTATGATAGAATTGATTTCAATATAAAAGGAGTTATTTATTATGTTGTTTGATACACATTCACATTTAAATGCAGAGCAGTTTGAAGAAGATTTACAAGAAGTTATTGCACGAATGAAAGAAGCAGGAGTTACATATACAGTTGTTGTTGGATTTGATGAAGTAACGATAAAAAAAGCGATTGAATTAGCTGAGGCTTATGATTTTATTTACGCTGCAGTTGGATGGCATCCTGTAGATGCTATCGACATGAAAGAAGAACATTTAGCTTGGTTAGAAGAATTAGCTTCACATCCTAAAGTCGTTGCAATTGGAGAAATGGGACTAGATTATCACTGGGATAAGTCCCCTAAAGAAATACAGAAGGAAGTATTCCGTAAACAAATTGCATTAGCTAAAAAAGTGAAATTACCAATCATTATACATAACCGTGATGCAACTCAAGATATTGTTGATATTCTAGAGGAAGAGAATGCGGCTGAAGTAGGGGGTATTATGCATTGCTTTAGTGGTAGTGTCGAAGTAGCACAGCGATGTGTTGATATGAACTTTTTAATTTCATTAGGTGGACCGGTTACATTTAAAAATGCTAAGAAACCGAAAGAAGTTGCAGTAGAGATTCCTTTAGAGAAATTGTTAATAGAGACGGATTGTCCATATTTAACACCACATCCATTTCGAGGGAAGCGAAATGAACCGAGTTATGTAAAGCTTGTAGCAGAAGAAATTGCGAATTTAAAGGGGATTTCTTATGAGGAAGTAGCAGAAGTTACAACAAAAAATGCAAAGGCTTTATTTGGTGTTGAATAAAAAAGGAATGGGAGAACCCATTCTTTTTTATTTTTTGAGAAAAGAAATAGTAGAAGCGAAAGAGAAGATAAGGGGAAATTAGGAAGTGTTACAATAAGGAGAGAGAACAAAGTTTGTACCAGTCTATTTTTTAAAATGTAAGAATGGGGAAAATAATAATGGAAAAGTCGTCATTTTTTTGTTTTACTAAGTAGAGACGAAATGAGTGTGGAGGCAAGCATGAAAATTAAAGAGATTATCGTTGTAGAAGGTAAAGATGATACAGTTGCAATTAAGCGTGCTGTTGATGCGGATACAATTGAAACGAACGGTTCAGCAATCGGTGATCATGTTATTGAGCAAGTTAAATTAGCGCAGCAAAAACGAGGCGTTATTATTTTTACAGATCCGGATTATCCAGGAGAGCGTATTCGAAAAATTATTTCTGACAAGGTACCTGGATGTAAGCATGCTTTCTTACCGAAGGAAGAAGCGCTTGCTAAAAGAAAAAAAGGTGTTGGAATTGAACACGCTTCTAATGAATCGATTCGCCGTGCTTTAGAGAATATACATGAAGAAATGGAAGCTTACACAAGTGAAATTAGTTGGAGTGATCTAGTCGATGCAGGCTTAGTGGGCGGAGAAATGGCAAAGAGTCGCAGAGAAAGAATGGGTAAGCTATTAAAGATTGGTTATACAAATGCAAAACAGTTACATAAACGTTTACAGATGTTTCAAGTTTCAAAAGAGACGTTTGCAGAAGCTTATAAACAAGTAATACAGGAGGAAAAGAAATGAAAGATATCGCAACGCCGAATCGTACGAAAGACATTGTTGAAAAGTATGGATTCTCATTCAAAAAAAGTTTAGGACAAAATTTCTTAATTGATACAAATGTATTAAATCGTATTGTTGATCACGCAGAAATCGGTTCAGAAAGTGGTGCAATTGAGATTGGACCAGGTATCGGTGCGTTAACAGAGCAGTTAGCAAAGCGTGCTAAAAAAGTGGTGGCTTTTGAAATTGATCAAAGATTATTACCAATTTTAGACGAGACGTTAGCTCCATATAGTAACGTTACAGTTATAAATAAAGATGTACTAAAGGCAGATGTACACGAAGTGTTTAGTGAGCAATTTGAAGAAGGACAAGATGTAATGGTAGTAGCTAATTTACCATACTATATTACAACGCCAATTTTATTTAAATTGCTTGAAGAAAAATTACCGGTTCGTGGATTTGTTGTTATGATGCAAAAAGAAGTTGGAGATCGTTTAGCTGCTAAACCTGGAACGAAAGAATATGGTTCTTTATCAATTGCTATTCAGTATTATACAGAGGTAGAAACAGTTATGACTGTACCGCGTACAGTGTTTGTACCACAACCAAATGTTGATTCTGCGATTATCCGTCTTCTAAAGCGTCCGAAACCAGTTGTAGAAGTGACAAATGAGACTTTCTTCTTTGAAGTAGTAAGAGCAAGTTTCGCACAGCGCCGTAAAACTTTAATGAATAATTTATCGAATAATTTAAATGGTTTCCCGAAAGATAAAGAGCTGTTGGATCGAATTTTAACAGAAGTAGGAATTGATCCAAAGCGAAGAGGCGAAACGCTATCTATCGAAGAGTTTGCAACATTAAGTAACGCATTAGTTCTTCATAAGTTATCATAAGGATATGAAAGGGACAGTTCAATTTGAGCTGTCCCTTTTGTCACCTTTCCTTTCCTAAATTCATACTTTAAAAACAGGTAAGATGGCCTAACGAGTTTGGAGGTAGGAGAATGGCTTTACATGTTGGAGAATTAGTGGAACGATATTCTCATAATAGGGATATCCTTTTTCGTATTATAGAAATAAAAGGCGAGATAGCTATATTGTTTGGGGAGGAAATTAGACTTGTGGCAGATGCGCCGCTTGAAGATTTAATTAGTATAGATCAACGAGAACATAAAAAAAGAGTGAAGCGTGAAAAAGAAACAATGGAGCGCACGTACCGTTTATTTCAACAAGATTATGTATTGATGAAACAAAGGCATGAACACACTTCAACTGGTGGATACACAAGTGAAGTGAATTACTTTCAAATGCCAGGACGCGTATTGCATATAGATGGGGACCCTTTGTATTTGCGCAAGTGTTTAGACCTATATAATAAAATTGGTGTTCCTGTACAAGGTGTTCATTGTAAGGAAACAGAGATGCACGAAAAGGTAGTAGACTTAATAGATCATTTCCGCCCAGACATTTTAGTTATTACAGGACACGATGCCTATACAAAATCCAAAGGGGTAAAGGGAGATTTAGCAGCATATAGGCATTCAAGGCATTTTGTACAGGCTGTCCGAGAAGTACGAAAAAAATATCCATCATTGGATCAACTCGTTATTTTTGCTGGGGCGTGTCAATCGCATTTCGAGGCGTTAATTCGAGCGGGTGCTAACTTTGCTAGTTCTCCGTCTAGGATTAACATTCATGCACTAGACCCTGTGTATGTGGTTGGTAAAATTAGCTTCACTTCATTTATGGAGAGAGTAAATGTATGGGATGTTGTACGTAATACGATTACTGGTGAAAAAGGACTGGGTGGAATTGAAACGAGAGGGATTTTACGAACAGGATTACCCTTCCAACATTATGAAGAATAAGCAAGGTACATACGTATCTTGCTTTTTTATGCGTAAGAGAATGAAATGAATTTGGATAAAAAGTGGTAAGAGCGTAAAGACTATACAATGATACTTTTACAATATAGTATTTCTTCTATCTATTCGAACGCATGATGCTTTTATAATGATATAGTCTGTGAATTGCGGTTAATAATTGGGATAGATATATCGTGTTTTAAGTGTTCAATCTAAATTACAGCGAGGTGTAGCAAGGTATATGTCAAAACGTTTAGATGAAATTAAAAGCGAATTAGATCACCATCTTGGACAGCGACTTATGTTAAAGGCGAATAGCGGAAGAAGAAAAACAGTGGAGCAATCAGGTGTACTTGCAGAAACTTATCGTTCTGTGTTTGTTGTACAGTTAGACCAACAAGAAGATGCATTGCAACGTGTATCTTATAGTTATGCAGATGTTTTAACAGAGACGGTAGAGTTAACATTTTATGGTGAACCCCATAATGAAATTATTTTATAACTCATGTGTCGTTACATATATTCCCACAAATGAAAAGTTATATTATTTTGCATACTAATTATACCGTAGCAAAATAAGGGGGGACTCTGCATTGAGTAGACGAAGAGGTGTCATGTCAAACCAGTTTAAAGAAGAGCTAGCAAAAGAGCTGGGCTTTTATGATGTTGTTCAGAAAGAAGGATGGGGCGGAATTCGTGCGAAAGATGCTGGTAATATGGTGAAACGCGCTATAGAAATTGCAGAACAGCAATTAATGAAACAAAACCAGTAGTTGTAAGATTACTTTCTATGCTACGGTAGCCGAGGAGAGATTCCTCGGCTTTTTGTACTCTGAAAGGTGCCATCATTTTACATAAGTAGTTTCATTCTGAATGCTTTTCGTTATAATTAGGGAAGTGTCATCGTCTTACTATAAATTTATGGTAAAATAAACGATAAAAGATTGAGTACATAGAGTGGGTGAATAGATTGAAGCTACTAGTGAAAGCACCAGCAAAGATTAATCTGTCGTTAGATGTACTGGGAAAAAGACAAGACGGATATCATGAAGTGAAAATGATTATGACAACAATTGATTTAGCGGATCGTTTAGAACTAATGGAATTAGCAGAAGACCGTATTGAAATTTTATCCCATAATCGGTATGTCCCAGACGACCAACGAAATTTAGCTTATCAAGCAGCGAAATTATTAAAAGAGAAGTTTAATGTGAAAAAAGGTGTATCTATTACTATTGAAAAAACGATTCCAGTAGCAGCTGGATTAGCAGGTGGAAGTAGTGATGCAGCAGCGACATTACGTGGTCTTAATAAATTATGGAATTTAGGGCTTACAATTGACGAATTAGCAGAGCTTGGCTCAGAAATTGGATCAGATGTATCGTTCTGTGTATATGGAGGGACAGCAATTGCCACTGGAAGAGGAGAGCGAATTGAGCATATAAAAACGCCACCTTCTTGTTGGGTTATTTTAGCGAAGCCACATATTGGTGTATCTACTGCTGACGTGTATGGAAATTTAAAACTAAATCGAGTTACACATCCAAATGTAGATAAAATGGTTGATGTCATCAATGCTGGGGATTACAAAGGGATTTGTGATACTGTTGGTAACGTCTTAGAAGATGTAACATTTAAGATGCATCCCGAAGTTGCTCGTATTAAAGCACAGATGAAACGATTTGGAGCAGATGCTGTATTAATGAGTGGAAGTGGTCCAACTGTATTCGGACTTGTACACCATGATTCGCGAATGCATCGCATTTATAACGGATTAAAAGGATTTTGTGAACAAGTATATGCGGTACGTTTATTAGGAGAGCGAGAAACGCTTGAATAAAGACGTATAATACGTTATGATTTGTTTAGAATATTCGTGATTTGAGGTGGGCGTATGAAAATTAGACGAAGTACAAGATTAGTCGATATGACATATTACTTGTTACAAAACCCTCGTCAGCTAGTTTCTCTCACTTTTTTTGCTGAAAGGTATCAATCGGCTAAATCCTCTATTAGTGAAGATTTAGTTATTATTAAGCAAACGTTTGAACAACAAGGGGTCGGCACATTGCAAACGGTACCAGGAGCAGCAGGAGGAGTGAAATATATACCATATATAAGTGAAGAAGAGGCAGATCTAATTATTGATGAGCTTTGTAGCTTATTTGAAAATCCAGATCGTATTTTGCCTGGCGGTTACTTATACATGACAGATCTTTTAAGTAATCCTCGTCATATTAATGGTGCAGGTCGTTTGTTTGCTTCTGTCTTTGCTAGGCAACCAATCGATGCAGTTATGACGGTAGCAACAAAAGGGATTCCACTTGCTTATGCAGTGGCAAACTACTTAGATGTACCGGTAGTAATTGCGAGGAAAGATAATAAGGTAACAGAAGGTCCAACTGTTAGTATTAACTATGTATCAGGTTCTTCTAAACGAATACAAACAATGACGTTGGCAAAGCGTAGTCTTCCAGAGGGATCAAACGTTTTAATTATTGATGATTTCATGAAAGCTGGCGGAACAATTCAAGGTATGATGAGTATGCTAGAAGAGTTTAAGGCTAATGTTGTTGGTATCGGTGTATTAGTAGAATCCACAGATATCGAAGAACGACTTATTAATAACTTTGTATCATTAATTCGTCTTTCAGAAGTTGATGTGAAAGAAAAATCGATTCAAGTGGAGAAGGGGAATTATTCACTTACACCATTTGATGAAGGACTTGTAGAGGTTGAATAAAAAAGGTAAAGCAAATGGCTTTATCTTTTTTTTATTCTATTTATAAATTATAAAATAGATGGACAAACTGCTTTTCGTGCACTATTTTTAAAGAGTAAAAATAAATAATAAAAGGGTGAAAAAATATGAAAGTTGTTCAAACAAGCAAGGCACCACAAGCAATTGGACCTTATTCACAAGGGATTATTGTAAATAATATGTTTTACAGTTCAGGACAAATTCCATTAACAGCAAGTGGAGAGCTTGTAACGGGAGATGTAACAGTACAAACAGAACAAGTATTTGAAAATTTACAAGCAGTATTAGAAGAAGCAGGTGCTTCATTTGATACGGTAGTAAAAACAACAGTATTCTTAAAAGATATGGATGATTTTAATGCTGTTAATGAAGTATACGGTTCTTATTTCTCTACTCATAAACCAGCACGTTCTTGTGTACAGGTAGCAAAATTACCGAAAGATGTTTCAGTTGAAATCGAAGTAATCGCCCTAGTTAAGTAACCTTTTGTAAGCGATAACCTCTACTAATCCTTATATTCAATTGCAATAAAAATTTTTATCTTAAAAATTTTTAAAAAATTAAAGGGAAAATAGAAAATTTGTGGAATTTATACAAATATATCGCTTATTTAGAAAAGGGTGGTGAACACAAGATGGAAGTGACTGACGTAAGATTACGCCGCGTAAACACAGAGGGCCGCATGAGAGCAATTGCCTCTATTACTCTAGACCATGAATTTGTTGTTCATGATATTCGTGTAATTGATGGTAATAATGGATTATTTGTAGCAATGCCAAGTAAACGTACTCCAGATGGAGAATTCCGTGACATTGCACATCCGATTAATTCTAATACACGCTCTAAAATTCAAGATGCGGTTTTAACGGAGTATCATCGTTTAGGCGAGTTAGAAGAGGTTGAGTTTGAAGAAGCAGGTGCTTCGTAAAATTCGAATGAAAAGGGCTTTTGAAAGAAAGTCTTATAATTTTGTAGCAAACTCCTGTAAGCATTTACAGGAGTTTGTTTTTTTTTGACTTTATATAATTTATATTTAAAACATTCATCGTTTATTAAAATGAAGAGAAGAAACTACTAATTTTTTCAAAATCATTTTAAATAGTATAGCTTATTTCTTAAAAAAGATACTAAAGAGTAAAACATCTTATAAGAATTATGGTAAAATTTAATAGTTAAAATGTGTTTCTTGAAATATATGATGATTTAGGATAATATCGTTAATGGATAAATAGGTTGCGATGGAGGGTCTATATGTCAAACAGATTTGCAGTGATTCTAGCTGCAGGTAAAGGCACACGTATGAAGTCTAAGCTATACAAAGTGCTGCATCCTGTATGTGGAAAACCTATGGTACAACACGTAGTCGATCAAGTAACTCAATTAGGATTGCAGAAACTTGTAACGGTCGTTGGACATGGTGCTGAAATGGTACAAGAACAGCTAGGAAACGTAAGTGAGTTTGCATTACAAGCAGAACAACTTGGTACAGCGCATGCTGTAGATCAAGCTGCTAGCGTACTTGCAAATGAAGAAGGAACAACTTTAGTTATTTGTGGTGATACACCTTTAATAACTGCTGAAACGATGGAAGCATTACTTCAGCAACACAAAGAAGCAGGAGCAATGGCAACTGTGCTAACAGCATACATAGAAGAGCCTGCTGGATATGGCCGTATCGTTCGTAACGAAAATGGTCATGTTGAAAAGATCGTTGAGCATAAGGATGCAAATGAAAAAGAATTAGCTATTAAAGAAATCAATACAGGTACGTATTGTTTTGATAATAAAGCTTTATTCGCTTCACTTTCTAAAGTTTCAAATGATAACGTACAAGGTGAATATTACCTTCCAGATGTTATTGAGATTTTAAAAAATGAAGGTCATATCGTATCAGCTTATCAAACAGAGCACTTCGATGAAACGTTAGGTGTTAACGACAGAGTCGCTCTATCGCAAGCGGAAATTATTATGAAAAATCGTATCAACCGAAAGAACATGGTAAATGGTGTTACAATTATTGATCCAAGTAACACATATATTTCTGCTGATGCAATTATCGGTAGTGATACAGTTCTTCATCCAGGAACAATTATTGAGGGGAACACTGTAATTGGTTCTGATTGTGAAATTGGACCGCATACAGTAATTCGCGATAGTGAAATTGGAGATCGTACGACAATTCGTCAATCTACTGTACATGATAGTAAGCTTGGTACAGAAGTATCGGTTGGTCCATTTGCACATATTCGCCCAGATTCAGTTATTGGAGACGAAGTACGCGTTGGAAACTTCGTGGAAATCAAAAAAACTGTTTTTGGTAATAGAAGTAAAGCTTCACACTTAAGTTATATCGGGGATGCACAAGTTGGAGAAGACGTGAATCTTGGTTGTGGTTCAATTACGGTGAACTATGACGGCAAGAATAAATTTAAAACTGTGATTGGTAACGGGGTATTTATTGGATGTAATTCAAATCTTGTTGCTCCTGTAACAGTTGAAGATGGTGCTTATGTGGCAGCAGGCTCTACAATTACAGAGAATGTCCCATCAAAAGCATTATCAGTAGCACGTGCACGTCAAGTTAACAAAGAAGACTATGTTGATCAATTGCTGAATAAGAAAAAATCATAATGTGGAGGGTTAATCTAGATGTCGACTCAATATCTAAATTCTAATTTGAAAGTATTCTCTTTAAACTCTAATAAGGAACTTGCTGAGCAAATCGCAAAGCATATTGGAGTAGGACTAGGAAAATGTTCTGTTGATCGTTTTAGTGATGGAGAAGTTCAAATTAACATTGAAGAAAGTATCCGTGGTTGCGATGTATTCATTATTCAATCTACAAGCTTCCCAGTAAACGAACATATCATGGAATTACTTATTATGATCGATGCATTAAAGCGTGCATCTGCAAAAACAATTAATATTGTTATTCCTTACTATGGTTATGCGCGTCAAGACCGTAAAGCGCGTTCTCGTGAACCAATTACATCGAAACTTGTAGCAAACTTGCTTGAAACAGCAGGTGCAACTCGTGTAATCACTCTAGATTTACATGCTCCACAAATTCAAGGATTCTTTGATATCCCAATCGACCACTTAATGGGTGTACCGATTCTTTCAGATTACTTTGAAACAAAAGGTCTTAAAGACATCGTAATCGTATCACCTGACCATGGTGGTGTAACTCGTGCTAGAAAAATGGCAGATCGCCTAAAAGCGCCAATCGCTATTATTGATAAACGTCGTCCTCGTCCGAATGTATCAGAGGTAATGAACATTATCGGTAACATCGAAGGCAAAACAGCAATTTTAATTGATGACATCATTGACACAGCTGGTACAATTACATTAGCAGCAAACGCTCTTGTTGAGAACGGTGCTTCTGAAGTATATGCTTGCTGTACACACCCAGTATTATCTGGCCCAGCAATTGAACGTATTCAAAATTCGAATATTAAAGAGTTAGTTGTAACGAACTCTATCGTATTACCAGAAGAAAAGAAAATCGACAAAGTACATGAACTTTCAGTTGCTCCATTAATTGGAGAAGCAATCATTCGTGTATACGAAGAAGAATCTGTAAGTGTATTATTCAATTAATTGGATAGAATGAGACGTAACCAAGCTTGGTTACGTCTTTTCGTATCGAAAAAAGAAAGTAGTGGTACAAGAATGAAATTGATAGTAGGACTTGGGAACCCAGGTAGAGAATATGAATTAACAAGGCATAATATTGGATTTATGGCAATTGATGAACTTGCAAAGCGTTGGAACATTTCTTTGAATGAACAGAAGTTTAAAGGCGTATTTGGTGCAGGATTTGTTAATGGAGAAAAAGTAATCTTATTAAAGCCACTTACATATATGAATTTATCTGGGGAAAGTATTCGTCCACTTATGGATTACTATAAAATTGATGTTGATGATTTCGTTGTTATGTATGATGATTTAGATATCCCGGTAGGTAAATTACGCCTTCGTATGAAAGGGAGTGCCGGTGGACATAATGGCGTGAAATCAACAATTTCGCATTTAGGAACGCAAGAGTTTCAACGTATCCGTATGGGAATTGATCGCCCGAAAAATGGGATGAAGGTAGTAGATTACGTATTAGGACGTTTTACATCCGAAGAGATTCCTGATGTCAATCATTCCATTGAAAAAGCAGCGGATGCATGTGAAGAGTGGTTAAATAAGCCTTTTCTCCAAATCATGAATACTTTCAACAGTTAAGGTTATGATTGGGAATATTTTATTTTATTTTTACCCATACTAGTAGTAACTGGATATTTAGGAGGCTAGTATGGAAGGGTATTATTATTGTAGGCATTGCGGGAGTAATGTAGGCTCCGTTACCGCAGAAAAAGTATATAGCGACGTTTTATTTCAACTAACAGAGCAAGAGGTAGTAGAGATGATTCATTTTCATGAGAATGGAAATATATATATAAAAACGATTTGTGAATCGTGCCAAGAAACGCTCGCATCTTATCCTGAGTATTATGAATATGAAAAATTTCTACAATAAAATGTTGTCGCTTTGGCATGTCCAAAGCATTTTTCTGTTTTCTTTTTCCAAAATATTTGCATAAAATATGGTGACTTGCTCTTTATGTTGAGAGGAGTTTTGATAATGATAGGTTTATTAGAGCAATTTTATAAAAATGAAGAAATACAATCGGTTATTAATGGGTTAGAAGATGGTTTAAAAGAACAACTTATATCAGGTATGGCAACATCTTCTCGTTCATTATTAATGGCAGCTTTATATAAAAAAACAAAGAAATCGCAACTTATTGTCACACACAATCTATATCAAGCACAAAAGGTACATGAAGATTTAGTGGCATTACTTGGTGAAAAAGATGTATGGCTGTACCCAGTAAACGAATTAATTGCATCAGAAATCGGTGTTGCAAGTCCAGAATTAAAAGCGCAACGCATTGAGGTGCTAAATCGTTTAGCGGCAGGAGAGAATGGGGTTATTGTAGCGCCAGTCGCAGGATTACGTAGATTTTTACCGATAAAAGAATTATGGAAGCAAAAGCAAATTGAAATTAATCTAGGGCAAGAGATTGATTTAGAGGCGCTCTTGCATACATTACATCATATTGGCTACGAACGTAAGTCGATGGTAGAAGCTCCGGGGGAGTTCAGTTTGCGCGGGGGCATATTAGATATTTACCCATTAACTGAAGAATTACCATTCCGTATTGAATTCTTCGATACAGAAGTCGATTCTATTCGATTATTTGATGTGGATGAACAGCGTTCTCAAGATAAAAAGGAAAGTGTTAAGTTTGGTCCGGCAACAGAGTTTTTATTTTCACAGGAAGAATTGAAATCGGGAATTAAGCATCTTGAAGAAGGTTTGACTAAGACGATGCAAAAACTTTCCGATGACAAATTAAAGACTGCAGTGCTTGAGACAGTAAGTCATGAAATTGAAATGTTGAAAAATGGCCAAAGTATAGAACAGATGTTTAAATATTTATCTATTTTCTATAAAGAACCTGCTAGTCTGATAGATTATTTACCAGAAGATGGTGTTGTAATTTTAGATGAAATCTCTCGTATTCAAGAAACAGCATCACATCTTGAAACGGAAGAAGCGGAATGGTATATATCACTTCTTGGTGAAGGAACAATAATTCAGGATTTATCTTTCTCCCACTCATTTGAGGGATTTCTTCATCATAAAAAAAGAAGTTTTGTATATTTAACGTTATTCTTACGCCATATAGCACATACGCATCCGCAAAACATTGTGAATGTGACATGTAAAACAATGCAAGATTTCCATGGGCAGATGCAGTTATTAAAAACTGAAATTGATAGATGGAATGAAGGGCACTTTACGACTGTTGTGCTTGGAACAGATGATGAACGTGTAAAAAAACTACAACATATTTTAAGTGATTATGATATTGAAGCGGATATTGTAGAGGGCACAGATATTTTATTGCCTGGAAGGTTACAGATTGCTGTAGGTGATTTACATGCAGGATTTGAAATGCCGATGCAAAAGCTCGTTGTCATTACTGAAAAGGAGCTTTTTCATAAGAAAGTTAAAAAATCACAACGTAAGCAAAAGTTATCTAATGCTGAGCGTATTAAAAGTTATTCGGAATTAAAAGTTGGAGATTATGTAGTTCATGTAAATCATGGTATAGGTAAATTTTTAGGTATTGAGACATTAGAGATTAATGGTGTTCATAAAGATTATTTAAATATTAAATATCAAGGTAACGATAAGCTATATGTTCCAATTGAACAAATCGATCAAGTGCAAAAATATGTGGGTTCTGAAGGTAAGGATCCGAAAGTTTATAAATTAGGCGGGAACGATTGGAAGAAGGTCAAAACGAAGGTTGAAAAATCTGTACAAGACATTGCAGATGACCTAATTAAATTATATGCTGAGCGCGAAGCTTCAAAAGGCTATGCATATACACCAGATACGGCAGAACAACAAGAATTTGAATCTTCCTTCCCGTATCAAGAGACAGATGACCAATTACGTTCTATTGAAGAAATTAAGAAAGATATGGAACGCGGACGTCCGATGGATAGGCTTCTTTGTGGTGATGTAGGATATGGAAAGACCGAAGTAGCTATTCGTGCAGCATTTAAAGCAATCATGGATGAAAAACAAGTTGCGATTTTAGTACCGACAACAATTCTGGCACAACAACACTATGAAACAATTCGAGAGCGTTTTCAAGATTACCCGATTAATATAGGGTTACTAAGTAGATTCCGCACGCGGAAACAACAAAACGAAACGCTTAAGGGGTTAAAAGATGGCACAGTAGATATTGTAATCGGAACGCATCGTATTTTATCTAAAGATGTTACTTATAAAGATTTAGGACTTCTTATTATTGATGAAGAACAAAGATTTGGTGTGACGCATAAAGAAAAAATTAAACAATTAAAAGCAAATGTTGATGTGTTAACCCTAACGGCAACGCCAATTCCACGTACACTTCACATGTCTATGCTTGGTGTGCGTGACTTATCTGTCATTGAAACGCCACCAGAAAATCGTTTCCCAGTCCAAACGTATGTGGTGGAATATAATCCAGCGTTAATGAGAGAAGCGATAGAGCGAGAGCTTGCAAGAGGTGGGCAAATTTACTTCTTATATAACCGGGTAGAGGATATCGAAAGAAAAGCAGATGAAATTTCGATGCTAGTTCCAGACGCTCGTGTAACATACGCACATGGGAAAATGAACGAAAGTGAATTAGAGTCTGTTATGCTATCGTTTTTAGAGGGACAGCATGATGTTCTTGTAAGTACAACAATTATTGAAACAGGTGTAGATATCCCGAACGTTAATACGTTAATTGTATTTGATGCAGATCGTATGGGACTATCGCAGTTGTATCAGCTTCGTGGGCGTGTTGGGCGTTCTAATCGCGTTGCATATGCATACTTTGCATACAAACGTGATAAAGTGCTATCAGAAGTTGCAGAGAGACGTCTACAAGCAATTAAAGAGTTCACAGAGCTTGGATCTGGTTTCAAAATTGCGATGAGAGATTTATCAATTCGTGGTGCGGGTAACTTGTTAGGGGCAGAACAACACGGGTTTATTGATTCTGTCGGATTTGATCTATATTCTCAAATGTTAAAAGATGCAATTGAACAGCGCAGAGGAACCGATGGAGTTGAAAATACAGTTAATGTTGAAATTGATTTAGAAGTAGATGCGTATTTACCAGATGCTTATATTTCAGATAGTAAACAAAAGATTATGATGTATAAACAATTTAGAGGTGTTTCTACAATTGAGGATATTGAAGAATTACAGGAAGAGATGATCGATAGATTTGGTGATTACCCACAAGAAGTTGGTTATTTATTACAAATTGCAAATATTAAAGTATTGGCAATGAAAGAACAAATCGAATTAATTAAGCAAAATAAATTTGAAGTAACAATTCTGTTCTCAGAACAAGCAAGCCAAAATATTGATGGTGGAAAATTATTCATGCTTGGAAATAGTTTTGGGCGTATGATCGGTCTTGGAATGGAAGGATCACAATTGAAAATCGTTATGAAAACGAATGGATTAGAGACATCGAAGTGGTTAACAATTGCTGAAAATTTATTAAAAGGCTTACCAGATGTAAAAAAAGAAGTAATAAATGCCTAATATTAGATAAAAAAATACAATTCGACGTGCATAGAAGAACTAATGTGTAAAATACTATGTCTAACAGTTGGTGATTTTTACATGAACAGGTAAATTCACCACTTTGATCATCAGTAGAAAGTGAGGCAGCATTAGAATGAAAGCAACTGGAATCGTACGTCGAATTGATGATTTAGGCAGGGTAGTAATCCCGAAGGAAATTCGTAGAACTTTACGTATTCGAGAAGGAGACCCACTAGAAATATTTGTTGATCGCGATGGAGAAGTAATTTTGAAGAAATATTCTCCGATTAGTGAATTAGGGGATTTTGCAAAAGAATATACGGAAGCTTTATACGATAGCTTAGGACATAATGTGCTTGTATGTGATCGTGATTCTATTATCGCAGTAGCAGGCATATCTAAAAAAGAATACTTAAATAAAAGTGTTGGCGATTTAATTGAGAAGACAATGGAAGAGCGTAAGTCTGTAATTATGACGGACGAAAGCGAAATTTCAATTATTGATGGAGTAACAGAAAAAGTTAGCTCCTATACAATTGGCCCGATTGTTGCGAATGGGGATCCAATTGGAGCTGTTATTATCTTCTCTAAAGAGGCTATTATAAGTGAAGTAGAGCATAAGTCAGTAAATACAGCAGCGAGCTTCTTAGCGAAGCAAATGGAGCAGTAAAGATATATAATTTTAGAAGTTGCAATCTTTCCTAATTATGATATTTCTTTTGAAAAATCAATTATTTGGAGATATAGGTATATTGAATGAAGGTAGCGCTTTGCTACCTTTTTTCGTTGAACATTTTTAGTTTTGTAAGAACTCTTTATTACTCGTGGGTGTAAGGGAGCCTGTTTTTTCTTTGTGATATAATACGAGAGGTGAGAATAGAAAAAGGAGTTTTCTTGTATGGAAGCGAAGAAGTATCAAGCCTTTTGGCGTGGGGCTATTATATTAACGATCGCAAGTTTTATTACAAAAGTATTAAGCGCTTTTTACCGTATTCCATATCAAAACATAGCGGGAGATGTTGGTTTTTATATTTACCAACAAATTTATCCGTTTTATGGATTTTGTTTAATTTTAGCTACTTATGGATTCCCTATTATAATTTCAAAAATGGTTGCAGAAAGATTAGAAAGAGGAAAACAAAAAGAAGCAGAAGAAATAATTTGTGTATCTTTTTGGTTTTTATTAGGAATTGGCTTTATAGGGTTTTTCACATTGTTCTTTGGTGCCGAAACGATTGCATCGGCTATGGGTGATGTACACTTATATAAGTTATTACGTGTTATTTCATTTTCATTCATATTAATGCCATTCTTATCCGTAGCGAGAGGATATTTTCAAGGATTTAATAATATGATGCCGACGGCTGTTTCACAAGTAATTGAACAAACGATTCGTGTATCTATTATTGTCTTTTTATCACTATTCCTTATTGCTCACGGATTTGATCTATATACAGTCGGTGCAGGTGCTATGTTAGGTTCGATTGCAGGCGGGCTTATTGGGATTATCGTACTTTTACTTTATATGCGTCATGATTTTCACGCCATTTTCTTTAAAAGCTTGAAGAGAGTTGGGGGAAAAAGAAGAATTGTTAAAATCCTTTTTTGGCAAGGAATAGCTATTTGTGTTAGTAATTTAGTCCTTATTTTTATACAAATGGCAGATTCGGTTTCCTTCTATACTTTACTCATTGGGGCAGGGGAACAGGCTGAAAGTGCAAAGGTACTAAAAGGTGTTTATGACAGAAGTATCCCTCTCATGCAATTAGGTACTGTCGTGACAACGTCTTTCTCATTGTCACTTATTCCGATTATTACAGCGGCAAAGGAAAGAGGAGATCTTGCTTTTATTCAAGAAAAGGTAAAGTTAGCGATGAAAATAACACTTGTTATTGGATTTGCAGCAGCCATCGGATTAACTTGCATTATTCAGCCTACAAATATTATGTTATTTGAGAATAGTGATGGGTCAGATGTGTTATCGATTTTATCTTTATCTATTTTATTTAGTTCATTGTCAATTACAACTGCTTCTATTTTACAAGGGCTGGGACAAACATTAAAACCAGCAATATTCGTTGTATTTGGAGGTTGTTTGAAGTTAGTTTTAAACTATATGTTAATGCCGCATTTTGGAGTTAAAGGAGCTGCGATTGCAACTTTAATTGCGCTTGTTGTAATTGCCTTGTTAAATAGTGTATTACTTATGCAATCTGTATCGGGGTCGCTTATTGATAAGCAGAAGATGTTCGGTATAGTTATTAGTGGTATCGGTATGGGATTTGTGTTAATAATGTTTATTCGTGTGTTACAAATGTCTGGGTTAGTAATTGATGGGAATCATAGAGGAATCGCGACATTTGAAGCGTTGTTAGGTGTAGCTATTGGCGGATTGACATACATGTTTTTAATTTTAAAATTACGTGTATTTACAAAAGAAGAATTAGGATCCGTTATGAAAAAAGAGAAAAAAGAAGGTTCATTGAAGAAGAGTGGATAGAGGTGACAGGTTGTGAGTGGAATCATTACTATTTTAGGATTAGGTGCTGGTGAATTAGATCAGCTAACGATGGGCGTATACCGAAAGATAAAAGTAGCAGACCATATGTTTGTTAGAACGAAGGAGCACCCGGTTATAGAAGAGTTGGAGAAAGAAGGTATAAAATATACGGCTTTCGACAATATATATGAAGCGCATGATACATTTGAAATTGTATATGAAACAATTGCGAATACATTGCTAGAACAAGCTGAAGGTGCAGAAATTATTTATGCTGTTCCAGGTCATCCGCTAGTAGCAGAAAGAACAGTTCAGCTACTTTTAGAAAAAGGAGAAGTAGCAAATGTTGAAGTGCGAATTGAAGGTGGACAAAGTTTCCTTGATCCAATGTTCGCAAGTTTAAAAATCGATCCGATTGAAGGATTCCAATTAATTGATGCTACATCATTTGAAAGAGGGCAATTAGAATTACGTCAACATTTAATCTTTTGCCAAGTGTATGATGCGTTCGTTGCTTCAGATGTGAAGTTAACATTAATGGAAATATTGCCAGATGATTATGAAGTGTATATCGTAACAGCTGCAGGAACTTCGTTTGAACAAGTCAAAAAGGTACCGTTGTACATGTTAGATCATGAAACAGAATTGAATAATTTAACGAGTGTGTATGTACCACCAGTTCAGGAACGTGCATCCTTGTATCAACAGTTTGATGTACTGAGAGAAATTATTGCAGACCTTCGTGGACCGAATGGTTGTCCGTGGGATAAAAAGCAAACACATCAATCTTTAAAGAAGTATTTAATTGAGGAAGCTTATGAAGTATTGGAAGCAATTGATGAAGAGGACGATGATCACTTAGTAGAAGAGCTAGGTGATATATTATTACAAGTCATGCTTCATGCCCAAATTGGAGAGGATGAAGGTTGGTTCTCCATCGATGATATTATTCGAACTTTATCGGAGAAAATGGTTCGTCGTCATCCACATGTGTTTGGAAATGCAGATGTAAATAATGCTGAAGAAGTGATTGCGAATTGGGAAGAAATTAAAAAACAAGAAAAGGGATTCGTAAAAGAATCTGTTTTAACTGGAATTCCAAAAAGTTTGCCGCAATTAATGCGTGCCTATGAAATTCAGAAGAAAGCTGGAAAGGTTGGATTTGATTGGGTTGATGTACAGCCAATGATAGAGAAAGCCCTAGAAGAATGGCAAGAATTCCAGCAAGAAGTTATAAATATGGATGAGGAAAAGATGCTAGGTGAATTTGGCGATTTACTATTTGCATTTGTTAACATAGCTCGTCATTATAAATTAGATCCAGAAGAAGCATTACGTTCAACTAATGAGAAATTTATGGGGCGTTTTTTATACATGGAAGCAAAAGTAGCTGAAATGAATAAAGAAATGCAAGATCTGTCATTAGAACAGTTGGATGTTTTATGGGAAGAGGCAAAGCAAACAGAGCGTTAATAGGGGGATTTGATATGCGTCTAGATAAATTTTTGAAAGTGTCACGTTTAATTAAAAGAAGAACATTAGCAAAAGAAGTATCTGATCAAGGAAGAATATCTATCAATGGTCAAGTCGCAAAAGCGAGTTCAGATGTGAAAGTGGCTGATGAATTAACAATTCGTTTCGGTCAAAAAATAGTAACGGTGAAAGTAAATGAATTGAAAGAAACAACAAAAAAAGAAGATGCAGCAAATATGTATAGCCTAGTTCGCGAAGAAAAAGTAAAAGCAGAAGAGGGCTTGTTCTAAAATCTGCTATCCCTTCATACATTACTATTAGCTAGTATAAAGCTATGGGGGGATTTTCGTGAATAATGGTTACTCACCTATGTCTTCTAATCAACAAAATGTTTCTGTAGAGCATGATATTATTATGCGTGGTAGGCGTGTGATCGATATTACTGGTGTAAAACAAGTAGAGAGTTTTGATAGCGAAGAATTTTTACTCGAGACTGTGATGGGTTTTTTAACAATTCGTGGACAAAACTTGCAAATGAAGAATTTAGATGTGGAAAAAGGTGTTGTATCGATTAAAGGCAAGATTCATGAGATGTTGTATATTGATGAGAATCAAGGGGAGAAAACTAAAGGCTTCTTTAGTAAGTTGTTTAAATGAGTCTAACAATTCAGTTGTATACAATGCTTTCGATGATCGGAATGGGTGCTTGGATTGGAGCATCATTAGATACATACCAACGTTTTTTAAAGCGTCAGGAACGTAAACGTTGGCTTGTATTTATACATGATATACTATTTTGGGTTGTCCAAGCATTATTCGTTTTTTATGTATTACTTCTCGTAAATGAAGCTGAACTACGTATATATGTATTTTTGGCATTATTATGTGGTTTTGCGGCATATCAAAGCTTATTGAAAGCACTATACATGAGGTTGTTAAATTTTCTCATCTATATTTTTGTGCAAACAACACATTTTTTTGTTCGAATTATACAGCTACTCATGATAAAACCTGTTATTATTATAGCGCAGCTATTTATTGCATTTATATTATTCTTATTTCGTATACTGCTTTCAATTGGACATGTGTTATGGAAAATGGTGATTTGGATATTACTTTTCATATGGAAAGTTTTTTTCTGGCCTGTTCGATTTATTGCTTTGCTCATATGGAAACTTCTCCCTAATCGTGTTAAACTTTTTATAATGAAACATGTAGGGTTCCTGCAATATATAGCAAAATTGAAGGGACACATCTTCCAACTATGGGAGCGTATAAAAAAGAAGTTAGGGGGACCTCGGAAATGAGGGAACTGAGACAAAGAACAATCGAAAAACAGAGTCCAAATCCTGTTAAAGAGCATATAATACAAACGGATGAGAACAGGAAGCGACTTTATCGCCGTTTAGCGGTTTTTCTTGTCTTTGCTTTTACAATTATTGCGAGTATTAGTGTAACTTTTTATCAACAAAACAGTTCCATTAAAGCAAAAGAAGCAAAAGTTAAGGACATGAAAAAAGAACTAGATTCATTAACGAATAAAGAAAAAAGTCTAAAAGACGAAGTTCAAAAGTTAAATGATGAAGAGTACGTATTAAAGATTGCTAGAAGGGATTATTTCTTCTCCGGAAAAGGGGAGATAATTTTTCCTGTTTCTAAGTAAAGTATGTCTTATTGACACTATATTTTAGGATTATATATAATAAAGTAAAATTTGACTTTTTAATCACTAAGGAGGAGCATTTTTTTTATGTCAATCGAGGTAGGCAGCAAGTTACAGGGTAAAGTAACAGGTATTACAAATTTTGGGGCTTTTGTGGAGCTGCCAGAAGGCTTAACGGGTCTTGTTCATATTAGTGAAGTTGCTGATAATTATGTGAAAGATATTAACGATCACTTAAAAGTGGGCGACCAAGTAGAAGTAAAAGTTATTAATGTTGAAAAAGATGGGAAAATTGGTCTATCTATTAAAAAAGCGAAAGAACGTGAAAAAACAGAAGGAGATCGTCCACGCGGTGAATACCAACGCGGTGGTGATCAACAACGTTCTGGACGTCCACAACGTAATAATCGCTCTTTCAACAGAGATAATCGCGGTGGCGGTAACGACCGAGCTCCAAAAGAAACATTTGAGCAAAAGATGGCACGCTTTTTAAAGGATAGCGAAGATCGTTTAACTTCTTTAAAGCGTAACACAGAGTCTAAACGTGGTGGCCGTGGCGCACGTCGCGGATAATAAGAACGTTTAGTTTTTAACATATAGAGAGGTACCCAGAGTGATGGCTCAGGGTGCTTTTTTATATGCGAAAATATATTTTTTAAAAAAATTTTTGAGATGTGTTGACTTTAAATGATATCTGATGTAAGATACTAATTGTCCGTTAAATAAGACGACATGGCGGTGTAGCTCAGCTGGCTAGAGCGTACGGTTCATACCCGTGAGGTCGGGGGTTCGATCCCCTCCGCCGCTATATTTAATTTAACGGCCCGTTGGTCAAGTGGTTAAGACACCGCCCTTTCACGGCGGTAACACGGGTTCGAATCCCGTACGGGTCATCTAAAAAGATCATGCAAACTTGCATGATCTTTTTTTGTTAAATAAAAAAGTAAGACATACAATACTTCTACAAAATCACCTTAAATTTTCTGAATCTTCAATATAATAAAGAGAGATAAATTACATACTATGTATATATGTAGAGTTATTTCGAATAAAAAGTCGAACGATTATAAAAGTGAAAACTGTTGTTTTGACAAAAATCCCAATAAGCATCTTTTATAATGACAGTAATTAAACTATGCAGGTGGTGTTAAAAATATGCCTAAAGCAGGAAGGAATACTATGAATACAAGTGCATTGGCAATGAATGAAAGTCAGCTTGGAGGAATAAAGTGGACGAGTAAGTTGCGAATGAAGTTTGAACAAGTTTTCTTTAGATGGGGATTTATTATTGTTGTTATTGGTTTTCTTTTGGGAAGAGCATATATATTAACAAACATTTTACCGTTTGCATTACCGTTTTTCGCTGCCGTTTATGTTATGAAGCGAGATAAAATGCCGCTCGCATTCCTAGCTTTAATGGGAGGAGCACTTTCAGTTTCGATAGATAATTTATTTTTTACTTTCGCGTCTATCTTTACTTTCTTCATTTATAATATCTTCTTTAGTCGGTTTACACGTAAAACTGTTGGACTTGTACCATTCCAAGTATTTATCTCCGCATTAACCGCACATTTAGTTGTTGTATATTTTGCACAGCAAACTATCACCATGTACGATTTGCTCGTTAGTACGATTGAAGCGGGGCTTAGTTTCGTATTAACGATGATATTTTTACAAAGTGTTCCGCTCTTAGTAGAAAGGAAAGGGAAACAACAAGCATTAGAGACAGAAGAAATTGTTTGTTTAATTATATTACTAGCATCTGTTTTAACAGGTACGACGGATTGGTTTGTATATGACGCTTCTATTCAACATATTTTCACTAGATATTTAGTGTTAGTATTTGCCTTCATCGCCGGCGCTGCTACAGGATCCACAGTTGGGGTTGTCACCGGCTTAATATTAAGTTTAGCGAATGTGTCCAGTTTGTCTCAGCTTAGCCTTCTTGCTTTTTCTGGATTGCTTGGAGGGTTATTGAAAGAAGGGAAGCGTCTAGGCGTTAGTTTAGGTTTGTTAATTGGGACAAGCTTAATTACATTATATGTAGATAAACAAACGAACATTGTAACAACTTTAATTGAATCAGGTGTGGCAATTGTTTTCTTTTTATTAACACCGAAACTTGTTCTGGATCGCATTGCTAAATTTATGCCGGGAACACAAGAGCATTCACAAGATCAACAACAATATTTAAGAAGAATGCGCGATGTTACAGCGAACAAAATTAATCAATTTGCAAATGTGTTTGCGGCTTTATCTAATAGCTTTTCTGTATATGGTTATGTGGAAGAGGAAGATAAAGAAACAGAGGCAGATTTATTTTTAAGTACAATTACTGCGAAAACATGTCAAACGTGCTTTAAAAAGGATCAATGCTGGGTGGTTAATTTCGACAAAACGTATGATTATATGAAACAAATAATGAGTGAAACGGAAGAAGGAACACTGCAGCATAATCGGAAGTTAGTTCGTGAATGGGACAAGCATTGTGTGAGAGGTAAGAAAGTAACAGATTTAGTAGCCGGTGAATTAGATCACTTTTATGAGGGACAAAAATTACGAAAACAAATGAAAGAAAATCGCAGAATAGTAGCGGAGCAATTATTAGGCGTATCAAAAGTTATGGAGGATTTCGCACAGGAAATACAAAGAGAGCGAGAAAATCATCAAGTACAGGAAGAACAAATTTTGCAAGCGTTTCGTGATTTTGGCGTCGAAGTGGAGCATGTTGATATTTATTGTTTAGATAGAGGGAGCATTGATATTGAGATGTTAATTCCGGCTGCATCTAATGAGCATGGTGAGTGCGAAAAATTAGTTGCGCCGATGCTTTCGGATATTCTAAAAGAAAATATTGTCGTTAAACATGAAGAAAAGTCTTCTTATCCAAATGGTCACAGTTTAATATCATTTGGTTCAGCAAAGACGTATTCTCTTGATACGGGGTTGGCTACAGCTGCAAAAGGCGGTGGGTTTGTTTCGGGGGATTCTTATGCGATGATGGATTTGAGTGTGGGTAAATATGCACTTGCGATTAGTGACGGTATGGGAAATGGGCAACGAGCTCATATGGAGAGTAAGGAAACGGTAAAATTATTACAAAAGATACTTCAATCAGGTATCGATGAGGAAATAGCAATTAAATCGATCAATTCAATTCTTTCTTTAAGAACGACAGAAGAGATGTTTACAACGCTGGATTTGGCGATGGTAGATTTACGGGATGCGAATGCGAAATTTTTAAAGATCGGATCGACGCCGAGTTTTGTTAAACGCGCAAATAATATTTTGAAAATTGAAGCAAGTAATTTGCCAATGGGGATCATTGAAGATGTTGAGGTTGATGTAGTGGGTGAGCAATTAAAAACGGGCGATATTCTTATTATGATGAGCGATGGTATTTTTGAAGGAGCGCAGCATGTGGAGAACCATGAATTATGGATGAAACGAAAAATTAAGGAACTGCAAACCGAGGACCCGCAAGAAATTGCTGATATCATTATGGAAGAAGTGATTCGTTCTTGTGATGGTTATATAAATGACGATATGACAATTGTTGTGGCGAAAGTAAAGAAGAATATGCCAAAGTGGGCTACGATTCCAATTGTAGGAATGCAGGCGCAATAAAGTAAAACTTTTATCTGCTACTGATTCATATAGTCTATTCTGAAAAACCTAGGCGAATTCCTAGGTTTTTTTGCTTTAAAAGGTAATGTTATTATTTTTTTGAATATGTGCGGAGGATGTAAGATAAAAATGTAATTTTTGTATATCTTTTTTTTGCACAATGTTTGTAAAAGTTGTACCATTATAGACAAGGTAACTAACGTTGCTGTTCTTGTTTAATGAAAGGTGATTACGAAGTTGAAAGATACATTTGTTGAAAAGGTAGATGACTTTGTAAAGCAGCATGATGTATTAAAGGAACGTTCAACAATTGTTGTAGGAGTTTCGGGTGGCCCTGACTCTTTAGCTCTTCTATATTATTTGTTAGAAAAAAGGGCAGAAAAACAGTTGGAAATTGTAGTAGCGCATGTGGATCATATGTTTAGAGGCGATGAATCTCATGAGGATCTACAGTTTGTGCAGGATCTTTGCAAAGGACTGGGAGTTATTTGCGAAACGATAAGGGTTAACGTGTCGCAATATCAACAGCAATACGGAATGAATGCGCAGGTTGCTGCTAGAGAATGCAGATATGCATTTTTGGAAAGAATAATGAAGAAATATGATGCGAGATATGTAGCTCTTGGGCATCATGGAGATGATCAAGTAGAAACGATTTTAATGCGCCTTGTACGAGGGAGTACTCCGAAAGGGTATGCAGGAATTGCAGTGAAGCGTCCTTTTCATAATGGATATTTAATTAGGCCTTTACTTGGAGTAACGAAGGAAGAAATTGTTAATTACTGTAATGAGCTAAATTTAATTCCCCGTATAGATCCGAGTAATAAAAAGGAAGTATATACAAGGAATCGATTACGTAAATATGTCCTTCCTCATTTGAAAGAAGAAAATCCACAAGTGCATGAGAAATTTCAAAAATTTAGCGTGCAGATGCAAGAGGATGAGGCTTATTTGCAGGAATTAGCTTTTGAGAAAATGAATAAAGTAATTACAAAAAAAAGTGATAAACAAATTAGCTTATCAATTCCTGCCTTTGAATCCATGTCTATGCCTTTACAAAGAAGAGGGATTCAACTAATATTAAACTATCTTTATGAATATAAGATTCCATCTTCTCTTTCCTCTATACATATTGACAAAGTGATTGAGTTTTTTAAGCGGACACAACCTTCGGGTTCACTTGATTTCCCAGGTGATTTAAAAATTGTTCGCACATACGAGGAGTGTAGCTTTGGATTTAAACAAGAAATTGTTTCTCCTTTTTCGCAAGATTTATCAGTACCCGGGACAATTACGCTATCGAACGGGGATGAACTTGTAATAGAGGTGAGCGAAGATATACCAAGTAACATGAATGAAACAGTATTTGTTGCTAAGTATAATGATATATCATATCCACTTCGTATTCGTTCTAGGGAAAATGGAGATCGCATGTCAATACAAGGTATGAATGGCACAAAAAAGATAAAAACTATTTTTATCGAAGCAAAAGTACCAAGAGAAAAAAGAGAAGCATGGCCGGTCGTTTGTGATGCAAGTGGGAATATTATTTGGATACCCTTGTTGAAGCGATCTGCATTTGCTGTTTCGAAAGAGATGGCAAAGAAGGATAAATATATGATTATTCACTACAAAAGCAAGGAGTCTTCCGGGAGGATAATGAAATGATGAATCAAGATATCGAAAAAGTATTAATTTCTGAAGAACAAATACAAGAAAAGGTGCGCGAATTAGGTGCAATTATTGCAGAGGATTATAAAAACACAGTACCTCTTGCAATTGGTGTATTAAAAGGCGCAATGCCATTCATGGCAGATTTATTAAAGAGAACAGATACATATCTTGAAATGGATTTTATGGCTGTATCTAGTTACGGTCACTCTACTGTTTCAACAGGCGAAGTGAAAATTTTAAAAGATCTTGATACTTCTGTAGAAGGTCGCGATATTTTAATCGTTGAGGATATTATTGATAGCGGTCTTACGCTAAGTTACTTAGTGGACCTATTTAAATATCGTAAAGCGAAGTCTGTAAAAATTGTTACGTTATTAGACAAACCAACAGGCCGCAAGGTAGATTTGAAAGCGGATTATGTTGGATTTACTGTCCCACATGAATTTGTTGTAGGATATGGATTAGATTATAAAGAGCAGTACCGTAATCTTCCTTATGTAGGAGTATTAAAACCAAGCGTTTACTCAAATTAATTAAATACAGGCGTTACAATTGTATAGGAAAGTTTTTCTATGTTACGATTTACAATAGTGTTTATGCCGTGAGAGGAGGTTAGGAATGAATCGTATCTTCCGTAATACCATCTTTTATTTACTGATATTCCTAGTAGTAATTGGAATCGTGAGCTATTTTAATGGTTCAACGCAAAAAACGACATCAGTTAGCTACGATAAATTCATTACTAAACTAGAAAAAGGTGAAGTGCGCAATGTGCAACTTCAACCGAAAAATGGTGTGTTTGAGGTAAAAGGACAATTTAATACTTCTAGCCAAGGAGAACAATTTGTTACTTATGCACCAAATACTGAGGAATTACAAAAGAAAATTAATGATAAAGCGCAAGGTGCTGAAGTTAAGTATCAACCAGCAGAAGAAACAAGTGCTTGGGTAACCTTCTTTACTTCTATCATTCCGTTTGTCATTATCTTCATTTTATTCTTCTTCTTATTAAACCAAGCTCAAGGCGGCGGTAGCCGTGTTATGAACTTCGGGAAAAGTAAGGCGAAGTTATATAATGACGAAAAGAAAAAAGTTCGTTTCAGAGATGTTGCTGGAGCGGATGAAGAGAAACAAGAGCTTGTTGAGGTAGTTGAATTCTTGAAAGATCCTCGTAAGTTTGCTGAAGTTGGTGCCCGTATTCCTAAGGGTGTTCTGTTAGTGGGACCTCCAGGTACAGGTAAAACTTTATTAGCACGTGCTGTTGCAGGTGAAGCTGGCGTTCCGTTCTTCTCTATCAGTGGTTCTGACTTCGTAGAGATGTTTGTCGGTGTCGGTGCATCCCGTGTACGTGATTTATTCGAAAATGCAAAGAAAAATGCTCCTTGTATCATTTTCATTGATGAAATTGATGCAGTAGGACGTCAACGTGGCGCAGGTCTTGGTGGTGGCCATGATGAGCGTGAGCAAACGCTGAACCAATTACTTGTTGAAATGGATGGATTCGGTGCAAACGAAGGTATTATTATCATCGCTGCAACAAACCGTCCCGATATTCTTGATCCAGCATTATTACGTCCAGGTCGTTTTGACCGTCAAATTACAGTAGATCGTCCAGATGTAAATGGTCGTGAAGCTGTACTTAAAGTACATGCTCGTAATAAACCGCTTGATGATCATATCAACTTAAGAGCAATTGCAACTCGTACACCAGGGTTCTCTGGTGCCGATCTTGAAAACTTATTAAACGAAGCTGCTTTAGTAGCTGCGCGTCAAGATAAGAAGAAAATTGATATGAGTGACATTGATGAAGCGACGGATCGTGTTATTGCAGGTCCAGCTAAGAAAAGTCGTGTTATCTCTGAAAAAGAACGTAATATCGTTGCATTCCATGAAGCTGGCCATACTGTAATTGGTGTTGTCCTTGATGAAGCAGATATCGTTCATAAAGTAACAATTGTCCCTCGTGGTCAAGCTGGTGGATATGCAGTAATGCTTCCGAAAGAAGATCGTTACTTCATGACAAAACCAGAGTTACTTGATAAAATCACTGGTTTACTTGGTGGTCGAGTAGCTGAAGAGATTGTGTTTGGTGAAGCAAGCACAGGTGCTCACAACGACTTCCAACGTGCGACTGGTATTGCAAGACGTATGGTTACGGAGTTCGGTATGAGTGATAAGCTTGGACCGATGCAATTCGGTAGCTCGCAAGGTGGTCAAGTGTTCTTAGGAAGAGACTTCCATTCAGAACAAAACTACAGTGATGCAATTGCACATGAAATCGATGTGGAAATGCAAACGATTATAAAAGAATGTTATGCCCGCGCGAAACAAATTCTTACTGAAAAACGTGATAAGCTAGATATTATTGCGAAAACGTTACTTGAAGTAGAAACGTTAGATGCAGAGCAAATCAATCATTTATATGATTACGGCAGATTGCCAGAGCGTCCAACATCTTCAGATGATGTAAAAGTAAACATCAATATGAAGAAGGACGATGAAGACGTAGAAGATAAGTAAGAGATAAAGGAGTGACAATTGTCACTCCTTTTTTATTTGTAGAAAAATACTAAGTCGGAAAAATTTTTAATAAAATTAGTATTAAAAATTGAAATAGAGAGTAATCTTTTTGTAAAATGATGAGGATAGAAAAGCTGATTATATAAGTATGTGTGATATGATGTTTTTATAAGTTTTATACATACTACATAAATATAGATTAAATAAGATAAGTGGTGAGAATATGATTTTTGTATTGGATGTAGGGAACACAAATGCTGTACTAGGCGTATTTCAAGATGGGGAACTTCGTCAGCATTGGCGTATGGAAACAGATCGTCACAAGACGGAAGATGAATATGGAATGCTTGTAAAGCAGTTACTTGAGCATGAGGGTCTTTCATTTGAAGATGTGAAAGGTATTATTGTGTCTTCAGTTGTACCACCAATTATGTTTGCTTTAGAGCGCATGTGTGAAAAGTATTTTAAAATTAAACCGCTTGTAGTAGGGCCCGGGATAAAAACAGGGCTAAATATTAAATATGAAAATCCGCGTGAAGTAGGCGCAGACCGAATTGTAAATGCAGTAGCGGGAATCCATTTATATGGAAGTCCGCTTATTATTGTCGATTTCGGTACGGCTACCACATATTGTTATATTAACGAAGAGAAGCATTACATGGGTGGAGTTATTACACCGGGAATTATGATTTCAGCGGAAGCCTTATATAGTAGAGCGGCAAAACTTCCTCGTATTGAAATTACAAAACCAAGTAGTGTTATTGGGAAGAATACAGTAAGTGCGATGCAATCTGGTATTCTTTACGGATATGTTGGACAAGTGGAAGGTATTGTTAAGCGTATGAAAGAGGAAGCTAAACAGGAACCAAAAGTTATTGCAACAGGTGGATTAGCGAAATTAATTTCAGAAGAATCAAATGTAATTGATATCGTAGATCCGTTTTTAACGTTAAAAGGTTTGTATATGTTATATGAGCGTAATGCAAATTTACAGTATGAGAAAGGTGAATAAATAAGTATGAAAGATTATTTAGTAAAAGCTTTAGCATTTGATGGAGAAGTACGTGCGTATAGTGTGCGTACAACAAATACAGTAAGTGAAGCGCAAAGACGTCACGACACGTGGAGAACTGCTTCAGCAGCGCTTGGCCGTTCTTTAACTGCGGGTACAATGATGGGTGCGATGTTAAAAGGTAATCAAAAGTTAACAATTAAGGTAGAGGGTAACGGTCCGATTGGTCCAATCTTAGTGGATGCTCATGCAAATGGGGATGTACGTGGTTATGTAACGAATCCGCATGTTGATTTTGAAGGAACAGAACAAGGAAAACTACGTGTATATCAAGCGGTGGGAACAGAAGGATTTGTAACTGTAATTAAAGATATTGGTATGCGCGAGCCGTTTATTGGTCAATCTCCAATTGTTTCAGGTGAATTAGGAGAAGACTTCACGTACTATTTTGCAGTTTCTGAACAGACGCCTTCTTCTGTTGGTGTTGGTGTTCTTGTAAATGGAGATGACAGCGTATTAGCGGCGGGTGGATTTATCCTTCAAATTATGCCGGGCGCACAGGAAGAAACAATTTCATTCATTGAAGATCGTTTGCAAAAAATCCCTCCTGTATCAACATTGATCGAACAAGGTCTTTCTCCAGAAGAGCTACTATATGCAGTTCTTGGGGAAGATAAAGTAAAAGTATTAGAAACTATGGATGTTCAATTTAATTGCACTTGCTCACGTGAACGTATTGAGAGTGTGTTAATTAGTTTAGGTAAAACAGAATTAGAGCAAATTCGTGAAGAAGAAGAAGAGACGGAAGTGCACTGTCATTTCTGTAATGAACGATATAAATTCTCTAAAGAAGATATTACAAGCATAATTGTGAACTTGTAATAAGGAAGTTTGGGTGGAGAATTGTTCGCTCGGATAGATTGACAAACAGGGAATTTTCTGACAAAATCTAAATATAGATAAAACCAATAAAAATACTCGGTGTTAGGAGTGACAGGAATGCGAGTGGCACAATCAGTTTCAGAATTAATCGGGAAAACGCCGATCGTTAAGTTGAACCGCATCGTAGAATCAGACAGCGCAGATGTATACTTAAAATTAGAATTTATGAATCCTGGGAGCAGTGTTAAAGATCGTATTGCATTAGCTATGATTGAAGATGCTGAAAAGAAAGGATTATTAAAAGAAGGCGATACAATCATTGAGCCAACAAGTGGTAACACAGGAATTGGTTTAGCGATGGTAGCGGCCGCTAAAGGATATAAGGCGATTTTAGTAATGCCAGAAACAATGAGTATTGAGCGTCGTAATTTATTACGTGCTTACGGTGCTGAATTAGTATTGACTCCAGGTCCTGAAGGAATGGGTGGGGCAATTCGTAAAGCGACTGAATTAGCGAAAGAGCATGGCTACTTTATACCGCAACAGTTCCAAAATCAATCAAATCCAGAAATTCATCGTTTAACAACAGGTCCAGAAATTGTTGAACAAATGGGTGATCAATTAGATGCGTTTATTGCAGGTATTGGTACAGGTGGAACAATTACTGGTGCTGGTGAAGTGCTGAAGGAAGCGTATAAAGATATTAAAATTTATGCAGTAGAACCTGCGGACTCACCAGTATTATCTGGTGGGAAGCCGGGTCCACATAAAATCCAAGGAATTGGGGCGGGATTCATCCCAGAGACATTGGATGTAAAGGTATATGATGAAATTATTCAAGTAAAAACAGAGCAAGCGTTTGAATATGCGAGAAGAGTGGCTAAAGAGGAAGGTATTTTAGTTGGTATCTCTTCAGGAGCAGTTATTTATGCAGCGACAGAAGTTGCGAAAAAATTAGGTAAAGGGAAAAAAGTACTTGTTATTATTCCAAGTAACGGTGAACGTTATTTAAGTACACCACTTTATCAATTTGAATCATAATTGAATGTGATTGAAAAGCATCCTTGAAAAAGGATGCTTTTTTCTTTTTGGATTGGAAATAGGAAAAGAGTGATTGACTAGAAAACTTCATGTAAAATAAGAGGTAGTATAATTAATTTATTTTCACTAACCTTCGAGTATAATCATTTTCTATATAAAGAGCTTATGTAGTTTGAGGTGGTTAATCTAAGAGGGTGGGATAAAAGAAGACGGGGTGTTGATATGCAACGAAGAAAATCTTTAGCGCTTTCTATTCCATATCAGTTAGATTTCTTTAAGCAATATAAATTTCTTTCTCAGGATAAGCCGCAACATATTTTGCTAGAAAGCGGACGTGGCGGTCGTTATAACATAGTGGGGTTAAACCCAGTAGCGGTAATCCAAGGGAAGGATGAAACGTTACATATAAGCGAAAGTGGTAAGGAAACAATAAAGCGAGGGAATCCATTAGATTTAATGCAAGAATATATGGAAAAATGGAAAACAGACTACAATCCAGAGTACCCGCCGTTTCAAGGTGGTGCGATTGGCTACTTTAGTTATGATTGTATCCGTTATATCGAAAAACTCCCTTCTCTTGCAGAGGATGATCTGAATATACCCGATATATTCTTTTTATTATTTGACGATGTGTTTGTCTATGATCAAGAAGAAAAAGTATTGTGGATTATTACACATTATGTAGATAAGTATGCAGAGGCGGAAGAACGATTACATGAATGGAAGAATCTTTGGGCGGCAGAAGTGCCTGAAGTGACTATGCCGTTTGAACGTCCTGAAAAGAAAAATGAAGCGGTTGCTTTTACAGAAGAAGGCTTTATGAAGGCTGTTGAACGTATTCAAGAATATATTGGAAATGGTGATGTGTTTCAAGTAAATTTGTCGACAAGGCAAGAAAGAACTTTACAAACGCATCCGCTAGAAATTTATACAAGTCTTCGTAAAATTAATCCATCTCCATATATGGGATACTTGGAGCTTGGGGATTTTCAAATTGTTAGTGCTTCGCCTGAATTGCTAATTAAAAAACAAGGGCAAGAAGTAAGTACAAGACCAATTGCTGGTACAAGATCCCGCGGTGCGAATGAACAAGAGGATGAAGAATTAGCGAGGGAATTAATTGAGAACGAAAAGGAACGAGCGGAGCATGTAATGCTTGTAGATTTAGAACGAAATGATTTAGGGCGCGTTTGTAAATATGGCACTGTAGAAGTAGATGAATTTATGGTAATTGAAAAGTACTCACATGTTATGCATATCGTTTCTAATGTGCGTGGTGAGGTGGAAGAAGATAAGGATGCTTTCGATTTAGTGAAAGCTGTATTCCCTGGTGGAACAATTACCGGTGCCCCGAAAATACGTACGATGGAAATTATTGAAGAATTAGAACCTGTTCGACGAGGGATTTATACAGGTTCAATTGGTTGGATTGGTTATTCTGGAGATACGGAATTGAATATTGTAATTAGAACGCTTCTTGCTAAAGATGGGCAAGCGCATGTGCAAGCAGGAGCGGGAATTGTAATTGATTCAAATCCGAAAAATGAATATAAAGAGTCGTTAAAAAAGGCAATTGCTTTATGGCGTGCAAAAGAAAGTAGCGAAGAAACGGTTAGGTGAGAGAAATGATATTAATGATTGATAATTATGATTCTTTTACATTTAATTTAGTGCAATTTCTTGGAGAACTTGGACAAGAGCTTGTTATTAAGCGTAATGATGAAGTGACTATTGCAGATATTGAGAATATGAAACCAGATTTCTTAATGATTTCACCAGGTCCATGTAGTCCGAATGAAGCGGGAATTAGTATGGAAGCTATTAAATACTTTGCAGGAAAGCTTCCGATTTTTGGAGTTTGTCTTGGGCATCAATCTATTGCGCAAGTCTTTGGTGGAGAAGTTGTTCGAGCAGAGCGATTAATGCATGGGAAAACGTCGCCTATGCATCATGATGGAAAGACGATTTTCTCGGACATTCCTAATCCATTTACTGCAACGCGTTATCATTCCCTTATTGTTAAGAAAGAGACGTTACCTGATTGCTTAGAGGTAACATCTTGGACAGAGGAAGGGGAAATTATGGCGCTTCGTCATACAACATTACCGATTGAAGGTGTGCAGTTCCATCCGGAATCTATTATGACTTCTCATGGGAAAGAATTATTACAGAATTTCATTCGCAAATATAGTCCAAGCGTGGCATCATGTTAATTTACGTAAATGGTGAATATGTGGAAGCGACTGAAGCGAAAATTTCTCCTTATGACCATGGTTATTTATACGGACTTGGAGTTTTTGAGACGTTTCGTATTTATAATGGTCATCCTTTCTTGTTGGATGATCATTATAAACGTTTAATAGATGCGCTAGATACATTGCAAATCAAATGGACAATGACAAAAGATGATGTAATGCTTATTTTGAAAAATCTCCTCGTTAAGAATGAATTGGAGCATGCATATGTTCGTTTCAATGTATCGGCGGGTGTAGATGAAATAGGATTGCAAACGGAAATGTATGAAGAGCCGTCGGTTATTGTTTTTATAAAACCTTTACCAGCCCCAGGGGATATAGTGGAAAAAGAAGGGGTTGTTTTAAAACAAGTGCGAAATACACCAGAGGGTGCGTTTCGCTTGAAGTCCCATCATTATTTAAATAACATTTTAGGGAAACGCGAAATTGGAAATGTTGTGGATAAGGAAGGTATTTTCCTTACTGAAGCAGGTTATGTTGCAGAGGGTATTGTTTCGAATCTCTTTTTTGTGAAAGACAATGTTTTGTATACGCCTTCGCTAAAAACAGGGATTTTAAATGGTATCACTCGTGCATTTATTATAAAGGTTGCAGAGGAGCTTCGTATAGAAATAAAGGAAGGTTTCTTTACGAAAGATGAATTGCTTTCAGCAGATGAAGTTTTTGTAACGAATTCCATTCAAGAAATTGTTCCGCTTTATCATATAGAG
Organism: Bacillus cereus group sp. N11; assembly: GCF_016483605.1. Taxonomy (NCBI): domain Bacteria; kingdom Bacillati; phylum Bacillota; class Bacilli; order Caryophanales; family Bacillaceae; genus Bacillus; species Bacillus cereus group sp. N11. The sequence continues at coordinate 5,039 of NZ_JAEHBN010000032.1, read as the reverse complement.
GGACGAGATTTCCCGGGTAAAGTCGGAATGATTACAAAAAGGTTTATGCATCTTTATGAAATGCAGAGAGAGAAATTGTGGAGTAGAAATGAATTGCGAAGAGGAGATGTGTAATTTGAAGTGGGATTATGATTTGCGCTGCGGCGAATATACATTGAATTTAAATGAAAAGACATTAATTATGGGGATTTTAAATGTAACGCCAGATTCATTTTCTGATGGTGGGAGTTACAACGAAGTGGATGCTGCGGTGCGCCATGCGAAAGAAATGAAAAATGAAGGTGCTCATATTATTGATATTGGTGGTGAATCTACTCGCCCGGGTTTCGCTAAAGTTTCGGTGGAAGAAGAAATTAAACGAGTTGTTCCGATGATCCAGACGGTTTCGAAGGAAGTGGAATTGCCTATTTCTATCGATACGTATAAAGCAGAAGTTGCGAAACAAGCAATTGAAGCTGGTGCTCACATTATTAATGATATTTGGGGGGCGAAGGCGGAACCGGAAATTGCTGAAGTTGCAGCTCATTATGATGTACCTATCATCTTAATGCATAACCGTGACAATATGAGTTATCGTAATTTAATGGCGGATATGATTGCTGATTTGTATGACAGTATTAAAATTGCTAAAGCTGCTGGTGTACGAGATGAGAATATTATTTTAGACCCAGGTATTGGTTTTGCTAAGACGCCTGAACAAAATTTGGAAGCGATGCGTAATTTAGAACAGTTAAATGTACTAGGTTATCCAGTTCTTTTAGGCACTTCAAGAAAGTCCTTTATTGGACATGTACTAGATTTACCGGTAGAGGAACGTCTTGAGGGAACTGGAGCTACCGTTTGTCTCGGTATTGAAAAGGGCTGTGAATTTGTTCGTGTTCATGATGTGAAAGAAATGGCGCGTATGGCTAAAATGATGGATGCGATGATTGGTAAGGGGGTAAAGTAATTGGATAAAATTTATATCCATGATATGGAGTTTTACGGTTATCATGGTGTATTCCCAGAGGAAAATAAATTAGGTCAGAGGTTTAAAGTTGATTTAACGGTAGAATTGGATTTGAAACGTGCAGGAGAGAGTGATGACTTAGAGCATTCTGTCAATTATGGAGAGCTTTTTGAATTGTGTAGGAAAGTTGTCGAAGATAGAACGTATAAGCTTGTAGAGAGCATCGCTGAAAATATCGCTACAAATATATTGAAACAATATGAGAGTATTTCACGATGTACAATTAAGGTAATTAAACCAGATCCGCCGATACCAGGGCATTATCGCGCTGTAGCGGTAGAAATTACGAGAGAACGTTCATGAATAATATAGCGTACATTGCATTAGGTTCGAATATTGGAGAGCGTTATACGTATTTAACTGAAGCGATTCAGTTTTTAAATAAAAGTCCGTATATCCAAGTTGATGATGTTTCATCAGTGTATGAAACTGATCCAGTTGGCTATACTGACCAAAGTTGCTTTTTAAATTTAGTTATAAAAATTTCTACCAATTTATCACCACAAGAATTATTGAAAGTAACGCAAAAAGTAGAGAATGACCTAGGAAGAAAAAGGGAAATTAGATGGGGTCCGAGAACCATCGACCTTGACATCTTACTCTATAATCAAGAAAATATTGAAGCAGAGAATCTTATTGTTCCGCATCCGCGGATGTTCGAAAGAGCTTTTGTTATCGTTCCGTTGTTAGAAATTAATCAAGATATAAAACAAGACATTTCACGTTCACAAGTAGAAGAAATGAAAAGGCGAGAGGGAGTAACGGTATGGAAGCAGAAAAATGGGGAAGACGCATTCGTGCTTTTCGAAAGCTGAAAGGCTATACACAAGAAGGTTTTGCTAAAGAATTAGGGGTATCTGTATCTGTTTTAGGTGAAGTTGAGAGAGGGAATCGAGCGCCTTCCCAAGATTTTGTAGTAGAAGTTGCTAAAGCATTAAAGGTCTCGATAGAGGAACTAATGCCAAAGTAATTATGAAGGAAGGAGTAAATCGAGTGTTAAAGATTGCAAATATTGAGATGAAAAATCCGGTTGTACTAGCACCGATGGCGGGAGTGTGTAACTCTGCATTCCGTTTAACAGTAAAAGAATTTGGTGCAGGCTTAGTTTGTGCTGAAATGGTAAGTGATAAGGCGATATTACTTAATAATAAGAGAACGTTAGATATGTTATATATCGACGAGAGAGAAAAGCCATTAAGTTTACAAATTTTTGGTGGAGAGAAAGAAACGCTTGTAGATGCTGCGAAATATGTAGATAAATATACGACAGCAGACATTATTGATATTAATATGGGTTGTCCAGTACCAAAAATCACTAAGTGTGATGCAGGAGCAAAATGGCTTTTAGATCCAAATAAAATATATGAAATGGTAGCGGCAGTTGTAGATGCTGTTGAAAAGCCAGTTACAGTTAAAATGCGTATTGGTTGGGATGAAGAACATATTTTCGCAATAGAAAATGCTAGAGCTGTTGAGCGTGCTGGTGGACAGGCAGTGGCAGTTCATGGACGTACACGAGTGCAAATGTATGAAGGAAAAGCAGATTGGGATATTATTAAACAAGTAAAGCAAGCTGTGAATATCCCGGTTATTGGAAATGGTGATGTTGAAACACCGCAAGATGCGAAGCGTATGCTTGATGAAATTGGTGTAGATGGTGTTATGATTGGTCGTGCTGCTCTTGGGGATCCGTGGATGATTTATCGTACGGTAAAGTATTTAGAGACGGGTGAATTAATGCCGGAACCAACAGTGCGCGAGAAAATTGATGTATGTATGTTGCATCTAGATCGTCTTATCGATTTAAAGAATGAAAATGTTGCTGTAAGAGAGATGAGAAAGCATGCGGCTTGGTATTTAAAAGGTGTTCGTGGTAATGCGAGTGTGCGTAATGGCATCAATACTTGCAACACACGTCAAGACCTTGCGAATGTATTAGGTGCATTTGTAGAAGAAGTAGAAGCGAAACAACAAACAATTTATGTTGGTTAATAAGGGAATGTAGAAGATTGACATTCTTCTACACACTTCCTATAATTACGTGAAAGAAAGAAGAACTGCCAGTTAGTTGCTGGCAGTTTTTCTAGTTGAGTAGAAAATGCTATACTGTATATATTGTAAAAATTAATAGAGCTGGAGTGATATCAATATCATGGATAACATGAACCACGAAGAATTAAACGACCAATTGCTTGTTCGTCGTGAAAAGCTACATAATTTACGTGAGCAAGGAATCGATCCGTTCGGTAAACGATTTGAACGCACAAATTCAACAACGGACTTAGTAAGTCTATATGGAGAATTCTCTAAAGAAGAATTAGAAGAGAAAGAAATCACTGTTTCTATCGCTGGTCGTATTATGACAAAACGCGGTAAAGGAAAAGCTGGATTCGCGCACATTCAAGATTTACACGGACAAGTTCAAATTTACGTTCGTAAAGATACTGTTGGAGATGAAGAGTACGAATTATTTACGACAGCAGATTTAGGTGACTTAGTAGGTATTGAAGGTAAAGTGTTCAAAACGAACGTTGGAGAACTTTCAGTAAAAGCAACAGGATTTACACTTTTAACGAAATCCCTTCGTCCATTACCGGATAAATACCATGGATTAAAAGATGTTGAACAACGTTACCGTCAACGTTACTTAGACTTAATTACAAGTATGGAAAGTCGTGAAACATTTGTTACTCGTAGTAAAATCATTCGTGAGATGAGAAGATATTTAGATGACAACGGTTATCTTGAAGTAGAAACGCCTATGATGCACGCGATTGCAGGTGGAGCATCTGCTCGTCCTTTCACAACGCACCATAATGCGTTAGATATGGAATTATATATGCGTATCGCAATTGAACTTCATTTAAAACGTCTTATTGTGGGTGGATTAGAAAAAGTTTATGAGATCGGCCGTGTATTCCGTAATGAGGGTGTATCAACTCGTCATAACCCTGAGTTTACGATGATTGAATTATATGAAGCATATGCTGATTATAATGATATTATGAAACTAACAGAAAATATGGTTGCTCATATTGCGAAAAAAGTATTGGGTACAACAACGATCCAATATGGTGATTATGAAATTAATCTAGAACCAGAATGGACACGTCTTCATATGGTAGATGCAATTAAGCAACACTCTGGAGCTGATTTCTGGAATCCAATGAGTGTAGAAGAAGCGCGTGAACTTGCAAAAGAACATAATGTAGAAATTAAGGATACAATGGAAGTTGGTCATATTATTAATGAGTTCTTCGAACAAAAAGTAGAAGATAAATTAATCCAACCAACATTTATTTATGGTCATCCGGTAGAAATTTCGCCACTTGCGAAAAAGAATGACGAGGATCCACGATTCACAGATCGTTTCGAGTTATTTATCGTTGCACGTGAACATGCAAATGCATTCACTGAGTTAAACGATCCAATCGATCAAAAAGAACGTTTTGAAGCTCAATTAAAAGAGCGCGAGCAAGGTAATGATGAAGCTCACATGATGGATGATGATTATATCGAAGCTCTTGAGTACGGTATGCCTCCTACGGGCGGATTAGGAATCGGTATTGATCGTTTAGTTATGTTATTAACAAATGCACCATCTATTCGCGATGTACTATTATTCCCTGCTATGCGTCATAAGCAAGACTAAGCTTTGGAGATTTCTCCAAAGCTTTTTTTATTTTACTATGAGTGATTTGAAGGAAGTGGGTTTTGATAGGGATCGTTTAGAAATTATATTTATATAGAAGAAACATGCTATTTTTATGCTTTTTTACTAAGTTAAAAATTTTATTAGAAAAACTATTGCATTTTAATAAGCGAACTGGTATATTTATATTCGTTGCCACGAGAGGTAACAAAAGAAACAAACGAAAAACAACTTATTTAAAAAAAGTTGTTGACGAAAATATAACAAAATGTTATATTGATAAAGTCGCTTCTGAGCGACGAAGTAGTTCTTTGAAAACTGAACGAAACAAACAACGTGAAACGTCAATTTTTATTTTTAGATGCTAGACAAACTAAC
>NZ_JAEHBN010000031.1:0-48760 GCF_016483605.1 Bacillus cereus group sp. N11 | reverse complement strand
AATATGCTAGATGGATAAATCATACCTTTTTCTATTTTGCTAATTTGACTTTGTGAACATATTCCATGACATAATTCGGATTGTGATATGTTTTTTTTAATTCTAATTTCTTTAATGGTAATACCCAAATCGTAAAATTCCATTTTTTCACCTACTATTTAGCAGTTTATTAGTATACGAATATTCGCTAATCTTTAATCTAATGTAAAATTAATATATTTGCAATTGTTGTTTATTTTCAGGGACTTACTGTTTCTATAAGATGGTGAAGCTTTTTTATGTACAAAAAAAAGACACCCAAAGGTGCCTTCCTCCGACTTGAACCACTTTAATTTTAATAATATGTATTGGACTCCCATCCAAATATTATTTTACCATGTTAAATTGTTTTGTTCATTGATGGGGATTATCATATTGCCATTAACCTAAGAGTACCTATTACCTATTATTGTTATAAATATTATTCTGCCTAGGATTAATAAGAAGAGATGAAAAAACACCTTCACAGGTGTCTTTTTTCATTATAGAAATATCTTAAATAGGACTCTTTTTAATAGTCTAATCGCAAAACCTTTGGATATTTTTAGGAATTATAATCAGGGTTTTATTTTCTCTCTATGAATTCACATAATTTTCAAATATTATAACTTCACATTTTAAGATTTGGTATATAATGAAGGCAACCCGTAGTTAGAGTGTTTGCTCCGATTCAAATTATGAGATAGTTTGTTTCACCTTTTTTGCATTATCTAAAAAAGAACTTGTAGGGATTCCTACAAGTTCTTTTTGTGTTTTATTTTAAATAACCTACAATTTTTTAAATAATTAAAAGGCATAAGCTCAGTTTTACTTTTTACCAGTAATATGCTCTTAATTTTATCTTTCTTGTCCATCTGTTTGATTGGCTTGGAACTCCATTTTTAGCGCAATACTATCCCCTTGGAACACGTTCTGATCTGTGCCGTTATCTTCAAATACAAACCTTATCCAAAACCAATCCATTTTCCCAGGTTTTAATCCCCCTGTTTCAGTCCACTTAGAATGAAATACTTTTTTGGAGGCAATCTCTGGGCTTTGTGATTTTAGTTCTGCAAGAGTTGTCTCGTATACAGGGCTTTTCGCAGGATCCCAATCCAAAAGAAATTGTACTTTAATATGTTTACCGAAATCTTCTGTAGTGTTATTTTGTTTTAAATCGTTTACAGTATAGTCTATTTTCATCATGATATCTTTAATATCTAATGTACCACTATTTTTTAAATTGAATTTCTTTAATATTTTGTCCCCAGGTTTTAAATTTTCTAAGTTAAGTGAAGTAGTTGGTTGCATAGCTAAATCCAATGTACCTGCAGCAAATGCATTATTTGTCACCACTTGATCGCTAAAATATGCATATGTTCCCCCACCAATTAAAGATAAGCCAAGAGCGGCTCAAACCACTCCAACACCTAATTTCTTTTTCAATGACATTTTTTGTTCCTCCCATATCATTTTTATAATCTTTCTCCCTAATCAACCGAAAAGGTCCCCTTAATACAGATATACCATTAATTGCGAAAAAATTACATTAAAAGCAAAAAATTCCTTATTGAGAAAATTATGTTATTATCTATCTTCTGTAAATGAAACGTCCCAAAAATAGAAAAGTTGAATTTATAATTATCAAAACCTCTGCCAAAAACAAATTAATATTAATACCCTTTATAAGATGCACGGAAGTTTTTGATGATATTATCGATAAGTCGTCGAGGAGAAATTAACAAATAAAGGCTAACATACTACTATAGGGATACAGCCGAGATATGTGTAAAAACAGGTCATAGTCTGACTTTTATTTTTAAATAATTGGAGTTGCTAAGGAATTAGAAGATTTAACACCAGAAGAAAAAGAAGTATTGATGATGTATGAAAACGATTCAAAGAGTAACTCGCCATAACTAAACATCCTTCCAATTTAAACGATGAAAGGAAAATGATACACACATTTAGGCATTCATTTTAATAGATGCCTAAATGTGTGTTAAGGAGCATAGAAATGTCGGAATTCACTTCTCGTTTCACTTATGAATTTAAAGATTTCGCCACTCATCACATGCCTTGCGAATATTTTCACGCATATTATTTGTAATTTCTAGTCTGTCATTTAAGAAAGTATCTCTCTGTGAGATTATCTCATTTTTAGCACTCAAATAGAGCCTTTGAATAGATGTAGAATTTCTACCAGCTTCGGTTAATCTATAACGTGGGATACCTGGAGATTCTGTGTACCATAGTGGATCTGTTAGTGATATAGGATCAGAATCATATATATGAACCTTTGTGTCTAAATTTTCATCCCATTCATCTACAAAATTAAACCTGTATTTGAGTGTAGGATAAGAATTAGAAGAAGTAGGAGCTGTAATCATATCGTAGAGGCCACTATTAGCATACATTGCATCACCTACACTTACATTTGTAAAGTAAACTAATTTGTCACCACGTGGTTCACATAAAGCAGCATACTCATCCCCACAACGACTTAAAGTAGCTTTATACCCAGAGTCAATTTCACTAAGAGCTTTTATGTCAGTTAGATGCAAAGTACAAATGTAAACAAGGGCTGTTATACCTTCAAACGTTTCAAAACGTACTAAATCTGATACTAAATCTGAACCATCGTCATATATGCCGTGTAAAATATTTACATCACCGCTCTCTGGATAGCCCTGAAGACGTCTCGCAATACTGTCACAATTAGCTACATAGTGATCTAAAAAGGCTTGGTCAATTATTTTTTTAACCCTATCACAAATTTCTTCTACTGCTTGTTTCACCGCTTCTTGAGCACTATCTTCTGATGGAAACATTTCGCTTATTATTGCTGTACCTATTGAAGAACCCAAAGAACTAGCTCCTATTTTTAATATTTTCTGCCAGTTTAACTCGTCATTTATCATAATGAACACTCCTTTATAATTAGAATGCTCACCATCATTTCAGTTTTATACATTTTTTATACCCTTATGCATTTTGGACACAGTTTAAGATGTTTGGTGTATATCAATATATGAAATTACCAGTGTTTCAAGAATCGGCTTTACCCCTATACGATAGCCCTCTTCAACAAATATCTACTGTATTTGCACATGTGGACACGTGGACATTTGTACAAGTTCACATTTACACATGTGTAAATGTGAACTATAAACTTATCGCTAGAAACAAAAATGAATTAAATGATATATGCGCTACTATTGGCACTATTATATCTCCTGTCTTTTCATAACTCCTAGCAAATAGGCATCCGTTTACAAAATAATGGAAGAAGAACCAATCAAAATGCACAGCTGCAAATATTGATTTTATAAATAGAAAGAATATTTTATATAAAAATATAATTACTGTAAAATGAATGATGAATATTACAAAGTTAGGAATACTTAAGGAGGTAATTAAATGGGAAAGGGAAAAATTTTATGTGTTTCTGTATTATCACTTGTTTTACTGTGTTCCTGTCAGAGTAATACAGAGGAATCCAAGAGTGAGGGTTCAAAAGTCATGGATGTAGTTAATAATACTGTAAATAAAAAATCCTTTATTAGTGCTGCTATATGGGACGAAAATACAAGAAGGTTAGATATAGAAATTGCTGATACTGAAGATTCATCTAAAGTAAAAAAAGAAATTAGTAATCGATTAAAAAATCAAGGGATTAAGCCGTACACAATCAATATAAAGGAACGGGATATGAAGGTTGTGGAAAAAGAGAAAATATGGAATAAAGTTACTGGTTCTATTTCGGAAAATATATTTACTAAAAATGAGTATAAGGGGTCTGAGATTCATCAAATGAATATTGAAGTAGAACAGCCGTATATTCTGACTATAAATACAAAAATTAGTAGCGCTGATCCAGGTGCCAAAGAGTTTGGGAAGAAATTAGAAAAAGAAATTACTGATTCGTTTAAAACAAAAGAAGTAAGCAAATGGATTGGAGGCGACTCTTACACTATCGAAATTTATAGTAACGATAAACAAAGAATTAACTTATAAGGTGCCAAGAAAATGGTACGCCATCTTATCTTTTTTGTTTTTGGGTTTGAAATATAAAAAAGAGAATCCTTATAATAAGGATTCTGCAACAGGAAAGAACAAATATATTATTCAATCTAAGACAAACTTTATTCTTCTATGTCTCTTATGCCATTTATTGTCATACCAAACTGCTCGAAACCATATAATACACCATTTAAAGCCGTGTCGCCCTTTTCTACATCTCCTTCGTCTAGAGCTGCAAACAAGTCGCCTAATGCCCGTAGAAATGTCTTATTAGCATCTATAAATTCAATTTTAAAATAACTGTACTTTTCAGGCGGTTTAAGGCCTACTAACTTCTCTGCCTCTCCTTTCACTATATTAAACTGTGCTTTTAATTCGTCTTTATTTGTTCGTAGAGTTTCATCTTTTTCAACTATTGGTTTCGTAGCTTTTACCGCAGCTATGAATTTATTAGCCTGTATTTCTACTTTTTCTTGATACTCTTTCATACTATTAGGTTTCGTAGCGTCAGACACCTTGTCTTTCTCTTTATTTACTTCTTCTTTCTTCTCTACCTGAACTTCCTTTTTACTTGTTTCTTCCTTCTTTGTTTCCGCTTCTTTTTGTTTCTCTAACTTGTCTTTTTCTTCGTGTATTTTATCTACGTCTTTAATTACAGTAGCTATTGGGTCCTTATTTGTTGTTCCAGACTCGCTATCACTTGCTGAAGAGTCATTATTTGTTCTTTTATCTTTATCTTTTTCCTTCTCCTTCTCTGTTTCCTTATAGTCTGCTACTTTTACACTATCCTCTTTTTTCTCTTCCGCTATGTCCTTACTTGCACAACCTACACCACTCATCAACATTACTGGCAGTGCAACTTCTAATAACTTACGCTTCATTGTAATTTACCCCTTTGTTTCGTGATTGTTGTTTCTTTTCTTCCAACTCTTTCTTTTTTGTTTCGCAATCATTTCATCTACGAAAATCGTTTTTAACCTTGAGACTTTTCCTATAGAGAAGTAGCATCTATCATAATGTATACTTCTTTTTAAAAGTATTGTAATTTATTAACATATGAAACCATATCATAAATTACGTAAATAAGATATACAAATTTTCATCTTTAAGAGGGACCTTGCCATGTTACAAATAAAAAGGATCCGATATGAATATCAGATCCTTTTTCACTATATATAATTATTTCACTGCCTCTTTTAATTCTTTTCCAGCTTTAAATGCAGGCGCCTTAGAAGCAGCAATTTGCATTTCTTCACCTGTTTGCGGGTTACGCCCTGTTCGTGCAGATCTTTCACGTACCTCAAATGTACCAAATCCAAGAATCTGTACTTTCTCTTCATTTGCAAGAGTATTTGTTATTGCGTCTAATACAGCTTGTGTCGCTGTAGCAGCATCCTTTTGTGTAAGTTCTGCTTTATCTGCTACTACTTTTATTAATTCTGTTTTATTCATTTTCTGCACCTCTTTATATGTAATTAGGGACTATTATAACGTGCCTATACTCATGGTGCAATAAATAACAGGTTGTACTGATATGCCTCACAAGTGTAATCGTCTATTTTCAATATTTTAAGAAGACAATCGTTATAACTCCTCCTTATTGTAAATCCTAAAATATTTATTGTTTATATTATTTCATTGTTATATAATACTAAATGTCTTTACTTATATGCGATTACGATATATCATAATTAGAAAAAGGGATCTTTCGGGATTCCTTTTTTCTATTAAAAATAAAAAAGCAGCAGGTTGGCTCTCCAGACATATTCCTACACCTAACGGTAATTCCTTTAAATCATTTTATTACAAATCTGTTCATCTGTATGTAAAATTATAAATAATCTCTAATATTTTGAATCGAGGTGACAATCTTGAGAAGTTTTAGTTCATTATTAATCTCTACTATCTGTTCAGTACTCCTTATCATTTGGAATGCCTATTCCTTCTATGACGGATTCACAATGGGGCGCACATACTACTGGATTAATGGCATTGCAACTGTTATCTTCCTTCTATTTTTCATTCTAAACATGCGAGATATCAACAAGAAAAACTATAGAATTTCAGAATAATAGGAGTTGATACATATGTGGAAAAAAATCAAAAATTATAGATTGAGCTTAAATGATTTAAAGTTCATGCTATGGTTGTTCAGTATAACTTGTTTTATATACAGCTACAATTTCATTACAGGATTAGCCTTTTCTCACAAATTCCAAATCTATGATTTAGGTGGTGCTATAGCTACATTCGCCGCATTTATGGATTCTAAAAATAGGATTAAAAATAAAATTTATAAGACAGCTTAAAAAGGGATCTTTCGGGATTCCTTTTTTCTATGCAAAATAAAAAAACATCCTAATTAGATGCTCTTCGCTTATCCCTTAATACAATTCTACTGTTAAAATAGCCACCCCAAATCCGATACATATAACCCCTATTAATATGAAGAGAAATCGAAAACCCCATAAATCACTAATTATATCTACAATGCGTACCAGCACTATAATTATAAAATCTTTAATTCCACGATCATTTTCTTTTGCTTTTCTGACTCCATCAATTATAGTTAGGCAAACACCTAAACCGATTAGCATAAAACCCAATACAAGCATTCATATATCTTCTTTTTTCTTTATATTACCCTAAAAGGATATAAAGTGTCAGAGTTGCCTCTTTATAAAATAAAAAAGAAGTGGATTCGCTACTTTAATTCTTTAGCCTTAGCATAAATAGTAGTGCGTGGGACACCTGTCATCTTTGAGGTATCATTGACACCCAAACTATTTACTAATCTGTTGAAAAATAAGTTCATAGCCTGTTTTACGTGTTTTTCATCTTGACCACGCCCCATATTGTTCCCTTGCGCCTACGCTCTTCCTCGGCCCTCTGTTGTTCTTTCATTAATCCAGTTTCTTTCAAATTCAGCAATAGCACTTAGCATTGTAAACACGAGCTTTCCAGAAGGTGTAGAAAAGTCGAGTTGATCCTTTATAAATACAACTTATATATCTCATTCCTTTAATTCTTTTACAATTCTTTGCAAATCAAATGTAGAACGTGCTAATCGATCTACCTTGTACACAACCAATTTATCACCTGAACGCAAATATTCTAACACTTTCTTTAATTCTTAACGATGACTTTTCGCCCCACTCTGCTTTTCAGTAAATATTTTTGTACAACCTTATGTTTCTAGTTTTTCACTTTGCAATCCTAGGTCTTGTTCTCTTGTACTAACTCGTACGTGTCCCACCACTTCCATAAAATCATCCACTTGATACTGTCTAAAAGTTATAAGTGTTTTATACATTTCATTTCAAACTAACTTTTAGATAGTTAAGCAGGACATTCATTTATTTTCGTTCGTTGTGTTCGTTTATTTTGTTAGCTTTCCTTAACAACAAACAAGACGCCACCCAAATCACGGTGGCGCCTACAATAATTCCTATACACTTAATCAACTTATTTATCCTCACGTCATTTATTTCTTTGCTTCCATACCCCATTCTCTTTACGATAAGTATTCTTTCCATTCATGAAGTCAGCTGTATTACCAGGAATGCTATATTTCTTATTCTTTTTCTTAGCCTTCTTCTTCAGCCTCTTCTCTTCTTGAACAGCTTGCAAATCCGTCTTCCATTGTTTCAACAAATCCTTTTCACGTCGCATCGAATTTGTACCTCTTAGAGTAAAATATGCATCCAATAATTAGATTCTTCCTATTTATATACTCATTTAACCCAAATGTCCATTTTGTTCAAAATAAAAAGAGTACCCATCATTAGGTACCCTTAAACAAATAAGTATGGCGCTCCAAGTTTCACCTCATATGATAACTCGTCCCACGAATTCATCATATGCTTGTCTTATTAGAATGTTCACTAGTTTAATGTGTAATTTCTATATAACAAAAAAAAGCACCCGTTTGGGATGCCTTTCTAGTTTCATTTTAAAAATACCTCTTTATCATCCGTAATAAGTTGCTGACTCTCATCATCATTATCAATTTCTTTTCTTAAGTATTCAAGGGTAATTTCGATTTCCTCCTTATTCTCATAATAAATCCCTTTTGTACTTTTAATTTCTTGGTCTAATTGTCTCTCTCTGTCTTGAAGCGGATTGATTTCTGCTCTTACGAAAAGTTTTTTCCTTTCCCCTTCAAACTTTTCACTCACTTTTTTTAGAATTTCAATTTTTTTCATCAGAGTAAAGGATTCAAGTTCTCTTTCTCTTTCCACCTTTACAATCGCTTTATACTTTTCTATTAATTTTTTTTCCCAATTTAATAATTCATCAAAAATATATTTATCCATCTCCTAATCCCCTCCAAATTAATTTATTCGATAAGAGTCATAAATATCCTTTTATTAGAATAAATTAATTATACATTTGAAATAGAAAGCCTAAATAGGATGTGAGAAAATAAATAAAAAATTCACTATTAGTTCAAGGCTGAGCACTTTCAACCTTCTCCAAGCCACCGCATCATGTAATTTTTTAGCTCTTATTAGCTACGCGCTTTACGTTCGGTGACTAGGAGAAGACTAAGAATTTTCTCGTTTATACTCCATAGAGTTGGCCAATACTTTGTCTGTCGCATAGCCTTCACTGACCTATAGTCTTTACACAATGTGATTATATCCAAGACGTATATCTTTTAACCTTGTAAAATAATATTTGGATGGGAGTCCAATACATTTTATTAAAATTAAAGTGGTTCAAGTCAGAGGAAGGCATCTTAGGGTGTTTTTTCTTTATGATTTTACACAAATAAAAAAGCCCCTTTATAAGAGGCTTTTTATAATAAATAGATTTTATTAATTAATACCATCCTTCAAAATAACCTGTCCATGTACCATCCCTTTCTTGCCATGCGTCTTTCAAGTACCACGTGATTCCATATAGTACAGTTGTGCTCGGTATAGAATTTCTTGATAGGTACCCTGTTAATTTAATATTTTTCTTATCTGCTGCCATAGTAATCTTGTCTGTCTTTGCACTATCAGTATTAGGTGTTGCAGCCATCGCTCCACCTGCACCAGATAGCATAATACCAGTTGCTAATGTTCCAACTACTAATTTCTTGAACATAAAAATTCCCCCTCAAATATTTTTATAACTTGCACCTTAAATATACCACTTTTTCAAATTTTGTAAATATTTTGAATTTGTAGAAATATTTATTTGAATCTTATTAATATTGGTAATTCATTTTATCAAATGGGAAATAGAGGAATTTATTATGATATGTAATAATGCATGATCACTCAGCAAAAGAATGTGATAAACTCTAACCACCTGTTCTATTTTTTTCAGTTATCTTAGAAACCTTACTTCTTATTTACCCAATTGTGGGGACGCTTTATAGCGTCTTTTTTTTATTTTCAAGAAGACTTGCTCAATTCATTCTTAAATACATAAGGTAATGTGAACCCATTAAATTACATGAAATGACCCCTAGTTTTCCCCTCTGATCTAAAGGAGGCACTATTGTTATGGGATATGGTGGTAGTTGCGGCGAAGGCTGCGGTTTCGCTGGAGGATTTGCTTTATTAGTTGTATTATTTATTTTATTAATCATTATCGGATGCAGTTGCTTCTGCTAAAAAACTATTGGAAAAGGCACCTTAGGGTGTCTTTTCTTTATGAATAAGAGATACGTGGGAAAAATATTTAAGTTTGGATGCCTAGGCATTATAGCTTTATTTGTAATCGGAATAATTGCTATGATCGCTGGTGGCGGAGATTTAACAGAAAAGACTTCAACAAACACTAAAGCGGTATCAAAAGAAGGGGTATCTTCTGATGTGAAAATCTCTGTCGGATCTATGGAAACAGTAGATTCTGTGGGTAATGAATACTCAAAAGAACAAGCACAAGGTGTCTTTAAGATTTTAGAAGTTATACTTACTAATAATCAAAAAGACGCTATCACTGTTGATACTAACAGCTTTAAATTGGTAGATAACAAAGGTCGTGAATTCACATCTTCAGTACAAGGTCAAACATCTTTTGACTTAGCTAATGGTGGTAAAACTGACTTCTTCTTAAAACAATTGAATCCTGGTCTAACACAGACAGGTAAAATTGTATTTGATATACCAAAAGATGCTGCAGGACCTTTCTTAAAAGCTAGTGGCGGTATGACAGGTGAAGAAATTAAGTTAAAAGTAGAATAGTAAAAAGGTACTCGAAAGAGTGCCTTTATTTTTTCACAATGGCCAACATTACTAAACGTGGTAAAATAATATTCGGATGCGAGTCCAATACATATTATTAAAATTAAGATGGTTCAAGTCGGAGGAAGGCACCTTTGGGTGTCTTTTCTTTATTTTCAAAAGGACCTGCTCAATTCATGCGTAAAAACATACAGTAAATTGAATCCGTTAAAATACATGAGTGAACCCTTGTTTTACCCTCCGATTTAAAGGAGGAACTATTATGGGATTTGGTGGTAGTTGCGGCGGAGGCTGTGGCTTTGCTGGAGGATTTGCTTTATTAGTTGTATTGTTTATATTATTAATCATCGTTGGAGCTGCTTGTTTCTGCTAAAAAAACTATTAGAAAAGGCACCCTTATCTGGGCGCCTTTTCTTTTTTGGATACAGACCGCAAAACGGAAAAAACCACGTTAAGCACATTTCGACATAAAAACAAGTAATTTTAACAACGCCAAGAACATTTAATGCAACACTATTTAAAATAAGATTAAAATGATTTAAAAACTCTTAGCGTGGTTTTTTCCAAAATGCTGGTGATGGCTCATTAAATAATTGGGATTAGGTTGAGGAATTACTAGAACGAGGTTTATTAGAGGAATTTGCTAGGTTATGGCTTTGACTCGGTTTTTCTAAAGAATACATTTGGATTATTCAGCCCATTCAACGTATTACGATTATCACTCCAGGCATGAAGCAGAGACTGTCGAGGACCTGTAATGACTTGATTATAGTCAGCCATATAACAAGGACCAACACCAGGATCTTGAGGTGGTCTAGTAATAGTTACTGGAGAAGATGGATTACTTATTACTGATTCTGGATTTAAACCTCTAGTAACAGAGAAAGTTTTCTTAAATATCCCGAATGTTCCGTTGCCAATTCCACCAACTCCCGCTGGATCATTAAAACGATTATATTGAATATGCGCTCCTTTAGCATTGGCAGCTACTGAAGGGAAAAATGCAAATGGCAGACCCTGCGTGATATTCACTGGTTGTGACCAAGTTGCCCCTTGATTTCTGCTGAATGCCAAAAAGATATTAATATCCCCATTAACTGTACCACCATTCCATACAGCATAAATAGTGCCATCAGGTCCAATGGAAGCTTGAGGAAATTCATTATTCCTGATATCCCTTTGAGCATCTACAAAAATAACTGTACGGTTAAACCCGGGTTCACATGGAACAACATTGTTCGCTGCAGCAGCGAAAGGTGTTGTAGAAACTGCTACGTCCGTATGCACTGGAAAGGTGTGTCCACCGTCAGTTGATTTTCTCATTCGAATTGTCCTATTGGCCTGCTTTAATAGTAGATTGTTGTTTGGTATTACTGCATAAAATACATAAATAACCCCTTGCTTGTCTACTATCACGTATTCTCCTTCTACAAATGTATTAGCACTTGGAGGAGAAATGATATCTATATCGGTAATCAAAGGATTTAAATTAACACCGGTTGTATATTTTGAGAAACGAATTCGTCCTAGATTAGTAGTGAAATCTTTCCAAACGATATACAGTGCCTCTTGTCCTGGTCTAGTTCTATCAGTTCCTTCTGTAATCCACTCTTTATCTTGAGAGAAGTTACCATTTTGAGGGTTTTGTCCTCTCCCGACGACTTGCGGCGGATTCATTGTAATCGTTTTGTTCGGATTAATCATTCCAGTTGATACACTAATTACGTCTTGTTGAGTGCCTCCGACAACTTCTTGTCCAATCTGACCATATTGAACTACCCCCACTTTCACTTCGTTTAGAAGAGGGGGATTCCTAAGTAAAGAGTTCTATCGAACTCTAATTTATTAGGCTAGCTCCACAGTCCTTGCGGTTAGAAGCCTTATCGCTTCATTCTTTAGATTAATACTTGCGTTAATATCCCTATCATGGTGTGTAAGACAAGAAGGGCAGTCCCATTTACGTAGGTTTAGATTTTTAACGTCTTTATTTTGATATCCACAACAAGAACATAATTGGCTGGAAGCAAATGTTTTCGATACGACAATGACTTGTTTGCCATACCATTTTGCTTTATATTCCAACATGGTTCGAAACTGTGACCAAGATACTTCACTAATTGCTTTTGCTAACTTATGATTCTTTAACATATTCGATACTTGCAAATCCTCTATACCGATAACATCGTGGCTTTTGATGATTTCAGTCGAGATTTTGTCCAAGTAATCTTTTCTAGCATTTGTCATGTATTCATGAATTCTAGCTACTTTTACTCGTTGTTTATTCCAGCGAGAAGATCCTTTCATTCTTCTAGAAAGAACACGCTGTGCTTTCGCCAACTTCTCTTCTAATGACCGAAAAAACTTCGGATTTTTATAGGTTGTTCCATCTGATAAAATGGCGAAATCTTTTAGTCCCACATCCATTCCAATGTAAGATTGTGTTTTCGGAAGTTCTTGTACTTCTGTTTCAGCTAACAATGACACAAAGTATCTGCCGGAAGGGTTCCTTCTAACTGTAGCATTTACAATACGTCCCTTTACTTCGCGACTCTTGGCAAATCGAACAAGACCTAGTTTCGGCAGCTTAATCTTTTTTCCTACAATGGCAATGTTTTCATTTGTTTGTTTTGTGGTGTAAGATTGTACGTTGTTTTTCTTAGATTTGAAACGGGAGGCACTAGTTTGTTTTTTGAAAAAGCGTGTATACGCATCCGCAAGGTTGCGAACAGACGACTGAATCGCAATACTATCCACTTCTTTGAGCCAAACAAACTCTTTCTTCATGGCAGGAAGTTTGGCAGAGCATGTACCATAAGTCAAACCTTTTCCTGTTTCTCTGTATGCATTATCCCATAGAGATAGGAAGTGATTGAATACAAAACGAGAGCAGCCAATCGTTTTTTTGATTAGGATCGCTTGTGCTTGATTTGGATAGATACGAAATTTATATGCTTTATTGATCATCATTCGTTTCACCTCCATTTCGATATGTGTCTATCATACAACAAACATACATTCTGTAGGTAGTGAAGTAACAGTTTATGCATGTCGAACAATTAAGATGGCTTCCTGCCATCTCTTGTCCGAAGCCAATTCATCTCCCACCTACTCACTTCGCGTTCCTTGAGGAAGGAGTCTTCTTGGCTAAAATGATAAAATATTCCTTTTTTATCTACAGCTATTACAGGATCTCCGTTGTTGACTCCCCCGGGATTTGTCGGTATTGAACCGCCATCAGTCCAGGTCTTACCTAAATCTTTTGAAAAAGCAAATCCAGAGAAACTATTTCTCGTAAATTCATCATTTGAATCATTAAATCCATAGAGAATGAAATCTTTAAAATGGGCTAGGCTTGTCTCACTTTGAGTTATGTTAGGAAAATTAGCTATATCACTGGCAGAATTATTCACTTGTACTTCTTTATTATTTGGTTTTGGAGGTTTTGGAGGTATTGGAGGTATTTTAACCACCCTTTCATTATTATTTTTCAATATATAATATAAAAAAATGAAAAGGGGTTTGTATCTTTTTATTATATTCCGAAAAATTCTTAACATTTGTTCTTATAATTTGTTTTTTCTAAGTAGGGGTACCGCAAACACTGACCTATCCTTACTAAACTCAATTAGGAAGAAACAAATCGCTCCCATCTTTTCTGCTTTCTCTAAGTAGTCCAACTGGTGCTACGCAATATTCTTTAAATCAAATCGTGTTGTGCTCTCTGTAGACTTTGTTTCAAATGCAATAGCTCGCCCTTTATACACACCGTCATAATCTACTGTACTTTTAGCTTCATAGAAATCATTTAGTACACGACCCCCTAAGCTTTTTAATACCTTCACAGGAGTTGGGTGCTTGTTTATAAGTGTCACTCCACCTCTTTGATACATTTCATTCGCTAGATTGATAAGCTTCTCAAAATGCATTCCTCTGTATCCTATTCCTATTATTAGTCCTCACTTTCTATTAAAAGGATTATTTTATTAACTTTCTACAAATGGTAATTAATATATAATTAAACTATTCAAATATTAGGTGGTGAAGCAAATGACTGATACAATCCGCATTGTTCTTTTCACCCTTGTAGGAATAAGTGCCGTATTTTCTGTAATTAAAGAATTTCAAAAACCAGAGAAGAGAATATTTTGGATTACATTCGAAAATTTAATTCTAATCGGGGCAGCTTGGATGTTAATAGGGCTTCTCACGTAACCTACATAATTAGTCAATCCCCTGAATAAAACTCAATATTCCGTCAACAATGTAGATGACATTAGATTTTTCTCCTTTCCCCCTTGGAGATGAGCAGTTAGCTTTTGCTAGCTGCTCTTTTGTGATTCATCGTCACATTATAATGAAATGGTCATATATTATCTCGAAGCAAAAAACCCTAATTTATTTTTCAGTATCTCACTTTTCCCTTAAAGAGCACTTTTTAAAGGTGCTTTTTTTGGGTTCCCCAGAATAAAACTTAATATTTCGTCAATAATATAGATAGGCGATGGCCATAACTCATTTAATGAAGTCCCTAACCTTTCTCCTTTCCCCCTTTTGGAGAACCAGCCGAGCAGTTAGCTTTTGCTAACTGCTCTTTTATTGTAATTTTCCTCTGTATATCTTCTTGATCTGCGCTTCAGTGAATCCTTCATATACCGCAAACACTTCAGGGAACTCACTTAAACACAAAACAATGATAGTATTATCTGTCGTTCGTATATAGAATTACTTAACTAATTCGATGTAATCATTGTGTAAATAATAACCCTTAATCTCGTGATGATAGTTGTTAGCCTTCAAGTAAAATAGCATTTTTTTAGTTCTACTACAGTCAATACATATAAACAACTATATATCAGGGAGTTAAAACGTTATTGTGGTTCTCATATAGAATCACATACGACTTTTTCTCTGCTTAAGGAGCTCTTACTTAGTAGTAAGAGCTATTTTTTATTCAATTATCATTGTCACTTCTTCTCAATCTACAATTCGATATGCACTATTACATATTTTGTATATTTGATTTATAAACATGAGATAATTGTTTTATAAGAATGTACAAAGTTAATATTGAAGGGAGAGTACTAAATGTCTTTCTTTTCTTGGGCTCCTCTTATTTTCTTAATAATTGTTGCAATCATCATTTCTGTTAAAAGGGCTAAGAAACAATAACTTTATTTAGTTACAACAATTTATTACTAGGAGGTGTAATTATGTCATTTGCAGCCTGGAGTGCGATCTTTATGACTTTAATCGGTGCAATGTCTGGAGCAATCTTTGGTACAATTTCCTCTAGAAATAAGAGCAAAAATACCAATTAAAAAACCTAATAATAAAACTCAATATCTATTTTAGTGACAGCTGATACGGCCTTAACATTTCAGCTGTCATTTTTTATTCAAATTACGCTTTTGTTCACTTTGTTGATACATTTACGAAACATTCATATGTTATCTTCAGTACGTTCTATTCTTTTTATAATATCGTGTGAAGTATACCAGACCGAGAATCCCTAGCCCCCTAAGTCTAGGGATTCTTCATTTAAATACGGATTTATACACTTTTATTCTTTTCATAAACTTTCATATTTATTATACGTAATATATAAATTTATGTTAAAATATCTTTATGAAACATCGCGTGTTTCAAATACAACATTTTTTGATGACCTCTTATCTTTCCGTAAGAGGTCTTTTTTTAATTAACGTTTTTGTTTAATTTATATTTAAATAGTTCATTTTCATACAGACTGCCCTTATATGCTATACTCATTCTTAAATAATTGTATAAGGAATGTTAAAAATGGATGATAGATCATCAAGACAATGGAAAATGCGACAAAAGTTAAAAGAACTGAAAACAAAAATAGAAATGATACAAATTTCAAAATAACCGCCATTAATCTATAAAACTGGGATATACCAATGAATAAGCATTCAAACGAATGCGGACTGCTAAAATTCGATTATAAAACTATTTCTCTGTAGAAAAATAAAGAAGGGCTATGATCGGAAAAGCGATTCCTATCCATAATGTTAGGCTCCAACCACCTAAGGCATATGCCCATCCTCCAAGAGAGGAACCAACAGCACCTCCTAAAAAGAAAATAGCCATAAATAGCCCGTTTAGTCGACTACGAATTTCTGGATCCAATGAGAAAATTAAACGTTGACTAAGCACAAGGTTTGCAGATACTCCCATGTCCAACAGAATTGCAGCAATTACTAAAACAGCTATTCCGATGGGCGAACTACCTTGAATAATAAGTGGTAGTAATAAAGAAATAATAACAACAGTGAGAGCTATCCCAGTGGCGGATCGTGTCCAGCCAAAATCAGCTAGACGACCACCTATTGGAGCGGCTATTGCACCTGTAATTCCGACAAGTGCATATAATGCTATGGCAGTCTGAGAAAAATGAAAAGCAGGACTAGACAATAATAATGGAACAGTGGTCCAGAATAAGCTGAAAGCCCCAAATACACAAGAATGATAAATTGCGCGACGGCGTAAAATTGGAGTAGTTCGTAGTAGTTGCCACATTGAACTAAGTAAGGTAGTATAATTTGTTTTTTCCGTTGGTTTCCTAGTAGGGAGTACTTTCGATAATACAAACGCCAAAACAATGATTACAGTAGCAGATAAAGCAAATATTGCATTCCATCCCCAGATATCAGCTACTAGACTAGATATCGGACGCGCAAGCATAATACCTAATAACAGGCCACTCATGACATTACCAACTACACGACCGCGTGCATCTTCCGATGAAAGGTATGATACAAAAGGTACGAGCACTTGCGCTGCAACCGACCCCAATCCGATAAAGAATGAAGCTACTAACAACAAGATTGCGCTCTTTACAAAAACTGTGGCAGTTAGAGCAACTGCACTTAGAATTAACAATATAATTATCAATTTTCTATTCTCAACAATATCCCCTAAAGGTACAAGAAATAGTAAGCCAACAACATATCCAATCTGAGTTAGTGTTACAATTAATCCAGCGCTACTATTAGAAAGCCCAATTACATGACTAATTACCCCAATTAAAGGCTGGGCATAATAAAGATTAGCCACAATAATACCACATGCAGTTGCTAGAAGAATGATTAAACCCGATGAAATCTCCTTATTGATTGCTTTATTTTTAAAATTAGACATATCTATTTCCTCCCATACTTTTATTTCAAAATTACTGAATCGCCTTGGTAAGAACTACATCACTACCATTATTCTAAATTGAGCCTGAACTACTTTCCGTTCTTCTTTCAAAAGATCCAATTACCCCACTTTTTTATTCCCCTTTTCTAAATTTTTTTTAGTAATTCACTTTGTGGATTTGGAAACCTGTTTAAAGACCTTACCATTATAAGTTGCTAGGTAATTAATAAACTAAACGTTCAGTTTACTAATTACCTAAAATATATACTAAACGTTCAGTTTTGTAAATAGGCTATTTTATTATCCGTTCATATTAAGTATACTAAACGTATAGTTTAGGTTTTTGAAAGGAATGATTAATGTGCAAGGTAAAAGAGGTCGACCACGTAATATCGAAACCCAAAAGGCTATCCTTTCTGCATCCTATGAGTTATTACTGGAAAGTGGCTTTAAAGCAGTCACAGTTGATAAAATTGCAGACCGTGCTAAAGTTAGCAAAGCTACGATTTATAAATGGTGGCCAAATAAGGCTGCTGTGGTAATGGATGGTTTTCTTTCTGCTGCTGCTGCCAGATTGCCTGTACCTGATACAGGTTCAGCATTGACTGATATCTTAACTCACGCCACAAGTTTAGGCAGTTTTTTAATAAGTAGAGAAGGCACTATTATTACTGAGTTAGTTGGCGAAGGGCAATTTGATTCGAAACTGGCAGAGGAATATCGTGCTCGCTATTTCCAACCACGTCGCCTGCAAGCAAAGCAACTTCTGGAGAAGGGAATTAAACGAGGCGAATTAAAAGAAAACCTCGATGTTGACTTAAGCATCGATCTCATCTACGGACCAATTTTCTATCGTTTGCTAGTAACAGGTGAAAAGTTGGATGAATCCTATGTGCATGACTTGGTAATAAATGCATTCGAAGGAATACGATTGAAGTGATTAATATTCAAATAAGTGTTTAGAATCCCCATTCCCTCCTATGCGGATGCAAATTAAATTAACTTGATAAATAAAGTGTTTTATGTTTTTAAACTGATGTATATGGAGTGATCTCCTATATACATCAGTTTAAAAATTGATAATTACTCTAAAAGGATCATCATGAAAATAATTTTCTTTATGGGATATTTATAATATCTTAACTTGATTGACATAGTTTATATTTTGGATTGTGAACTACCCGCCACTTAACGTCCTAACGGACTGTTTGAAGTGGTGGCTTCTCGGTTAGTCGTTACTTTTGATAGCTAACGAATTCGTCCTAAGACAGCCGAGCTAACTCCCTTGTTCCAAGGGTTATTTTATTGCTATCTATGCTAACGCCAATAGGCGTATTGCTTCATTTTTGATATTGATAGCTGCGTTATAATCTCTATCGAGATTTACACTGCATGTACAAGAATATACTCGCTCAGACAATGACATATTTTTCACATTTCCACAACTGCTACATGCTTTTGTGGAAGGAAACCATTTGTCTATTTTCACAAGCTGTTTTCCTTGTTCATTTAGTTTATAAGCTAAGAAAGAAGTGAACATACCCCAACCATTATCAGCGACACTTTTCCCAAAATGAAGTGCTTGTGACATTCCTTTCATATTTAGATCTTCAATAGCTACAACATCAAAATGAGTAGCTAACTCTTTAGACTTATGATGAAGGAAGTTCTTACGTTGGTTCGCTACTTTTTCATGTAACGTAGCTACACGGATACGTTGTTTATTCCAACGAATAGAACCTTTTGTTCTTCTTGATAATACTCGTTGTGCCTTTGCTAATTGGTCTAACATTTCACGATAGAACTTAGGATAATTGGCTCTCTCATCCTCAGAACTGACGTATAATTGATCCATCGCAAAGTCTAATCCAACAACTGTTTCTACTTCTTTTTGTACGATCTCTTTTTCGTATTCAGTCAAAATGGACACATAGTATTTACCAGTAGGTGTCATAGAAATCGTACATGACTTGATTATATGGCCTTGTGGTATTCCTCGATGCTGTTTGATACGTACCATTTTCAGTTTTGGCAATTTGATATGACCGTTAAGCAACATAATATTTCCGTTCACTACATTCGTTGTATAAGACTTTCTGTCTTTTTTGCTTTTGAATGTTGGGAAGTCATTTTGACCACTAAAGAAATTCTTATAGGCAGTTTGCAAGTTTAGTTGAGCATTTGCCAAAGCTAATGAATCAACTTCTTTTAACCACTCAAATTCTGCTTTGTATT
Source organism: Bacillus cereus group sp. N11 (assembly GCF_016483605.1). Lineage (NCBI taxonomy): Bacteria > Bacillati > Bacillota > Bacilli > Caryophanales > Bacillaceae > Bacillus > Bacillus cereus group sp. N11. The sequence goes on along the minus strand of NZ_JAEHBN010000031.1, from coordinate 29,141 downwards.
TTGCAGGAGTGGGAAGCTTTTGTTTCTTTAGTTGATCCTTATCATCTTTATGTTTTTCATACGCTTCTTTCCGTTCAGCTAACATTCTGTTATACACGAAACGTACACAACCGAAAGTTTTACGCATAAGATGTGCTTGGTCTTCTGTTGGATACAAACGGAATTTATATGCTTTATTCTGCTTTGTCATATCATTTCACCTCACTTTTCACTTTGATTTTCAATATATGTTTTTACTACGTCTATTGGCGAACCACAAGTAGTTAGCAAGCAAAAACTTCTTGACCAAAACATCTCTTTCCAAAGTTTCTTTCTTAATTTTGGAAAGTCTCTCTTGATTAGTCGAGAACTTGCACTTTTATAAGCATTAATAAATTTTGTCATTTCTGTATTAGGGTGCGCCTGGAACAAAATATGAACATGGTCTACATCATGATTCCATTCAACTAATGTCATGTTATAGCTTTCAAATAGTCGAACAAACATATCTTTTGCATAGTCTGACATATCATCAAACACATCTCTTCTGTATTTCACGACCAACACAAAGTGATAATACAACGAGAATACTGAATGGTTATTACTATCTAATTTCATTGATATACCATCCTTTATAATTTATAAGACTGATTATATTGGAGACAAAATAAAAAGCAAAACCTTTTGGCTACGCCAAACCGAAATTCATTTCCCACCTATCGTTAGGCTATACCATTCACACGCTTGAGGAAGGAGAATTGTTTCGGGGAATTCGTTAAATCAGCCCCATCTAATTCTCAATTATTCATTTCTAACCAAGAATTCTCATATTCTTTTTAATTAAAGACGGCCACTTTTTTATAATTTTCATAGTCGATATATCCACACTTCTTAGAAAATAAAAAAGACAGGGAATCAATCCTAGTCTTTTTCATAACCGCAGTCATTTTTTTCTTCATATTCTATTACCATAACCAAAAGCGGTTGGCCTTGTTCACGTTCCATGAACCCGCTTGGTGTTATTTCTTTAACTACTTTCCCGTAATTAGCACAATACTTCAAAAAGCCATTCACTTCTTCATCTATTCTTAATGCATCAGCAATAACAGTTCTAATTTGTAATAACATAATAACTCCCTCCCAATAATTTTTTATTTTAAATATGTAATCTCAGAAATTCGAAATCCATCTATTTCTGGTACATATTTAAATTCCAGAATTAAGTCGTTTTATTTTACCAAAAACAATCCTTTTTTTATTTTTTTAACAGTTCTTGGTTTTTCATAATTAAATTGACTTGGTTTACTTTCATAAGTAACTTTGTAATTCTTATTTATACTAAAATAGTCTTATGTAAATCCATCAGCTAATTCTGCAATAGTTACATGATTTCCTAAAAACATTTCTAGTTCTTTTTTATTTTGAAAAATGGTTAAGTGGCCGTTCTTATCAATATCATCAAATATTAATTTGAATTGCCCTCCTAGGTTATTAATCACATTTTGTGATAATTCAACTTCAAACAAACAATCGTATTGAATTTTATATTTCAAATCTTCTACTTTGATTGGAGTTAAAGCATTTGTTTGATGTTTGTTTTTTATAAAGGTGTTATAAAAAACAAACATCATAGCTAAAAAGCCTAACAATAAAAACAATCTCTTAATCTTCATCCTTTCACAATGTAATGTTCTCCAAAAAACGCAAAAAGGCCCTTTTCAGAGTTATATTTTCAGAGAAAGTAAAGTTAAAATACTTAAACTATCTTAGAAAATCGAAACCCCGAAAGGGCTATAGTAGTTATAGATATAAAAAATTGAAATTTAAAAAGGTATACTTAATTTTAGCAAATTCCATCCACAAAAACAACAATATTCTGAATATTAAATTCGTTAATTTTATAACAAGATAATTCTACGCTATAAACCATTCGATAGGGTACATTTAATTTTTTGTCGTTATGCTAAAATTTTATTTAGCTACACCATTAGAATTTGATACAAGTAAACCATTACCTTGCTCTTTAGAAATTGTTCCTGCAGTTTTCTGTTCTGGTTTTTGTTCTGGTTTTTCTTTCTCAAGAACTACCACGTTAACTTTCGCCGTTGAGCTGTTACCTGCCTTATCAGTTGCTGTTACTTGAACTGATATCGTACCTGGCTTACTTGTATCATACGTCCCTACTATTACTACTGGACTTGGATCTTTATTATCTGTTACACTCACTAAACTTCCTGGACTTAATTTATCTCCCACATGTACGGTTACACCTTGTTTCACTGTTATTACTGGTGCTTCCGTATCCTTCTCTTCTTCTTTTTCTACTACGTTAACGGTTACCGTTGCAGTTGAGCTGTTACCCCCATTATCAGTTGCCGTTACTTGAACTGATATTGTACCTGGCTTACTTGTATCATACGCTCCTACTGTTACTACTGGGTTTGGATCTTTATTATCTGTTACTTCTACTAAATCTCCTGCATTTAAGCTATCTCCTACATGTACAGTTACACCTTGTTTTGCTGTAATTACCGGTGCTTCTGTATCTTTTTCCTCTTCTTTTTCTACTACGTTAACGATTACTGTTGTACTTGAACTATTTCCTGATGCATCTGTTGCCGTTACTGTTACTTGAATTTCTCCCGCCTTACTTGTATCGTAATCTCCCACTGTTACAACTGGATTTGGATCTTTATTATCACTTACTTCTACTAAATCTCCTGCATTTAGACTATCTCCTACATGCACTGTCACACCTTGCTTCGCTGTGATTATTGGTGCTTCTGCATCTTTTTCCTCTTCTTTTTCTACTACGTTAACGGTTACTGTTGTACTTAAGCTATTTCCTGATGCATCTGTTGCTGTTACTGTTACTTGAATTTCCCCTGCCTTACTTGTATCATACGCACCTACTGTCACTACTGGATTTGGATCTTTATTATCTTTTACTTCTACTAAATCGTCTGCACTTAGACCATCACCGGCATATACTTTCACACCTTGTTTTGCTGTAATTACTGGTGCCACTGTATCTTTTTCAGGTTTCTCTGGTTTTGTTGTACCACCATCGTTACCATCACCGCCTGTTGGTGGTTTTGTACCTCCTCCGCCATTATTACCATCGCCGCCTGTTGGTGGTTTTGTATCTCCTCCGCCATTATTACCATCGCCGCTTGTTGGCGGTTTTGTATCTCCTCCGCCATTATTACCATCGCCGCTTGTTGGCGGTTTTGTATCTCCTCCGCCACTAGAGTCTCCAGAAGCTGGTGGCTTTTTATCATTATTAATTGGGGGTATTGAATTATTTGCACTAGCAACTCCATCATTGATATTTAGATCGCCACCAAATACAAAGTTCTTACTGTCCTTATTATCCGAGACAGAAGGATTGTTTGTTGCGGATGCTATTGAAGTATTTAAATCTGAAAAACGATTATTTGATTTATCACTGTCAATAACTGATGCTAGATTTCTATCTGAATTTATAGCCGCGGTCCCAATTGAATCCGTTAAATCATCAAATTTCTTTTTGGTTTTGTTATTTTCAATGATTCTAGATAAATTTTGATCTGAGCTACGTTTTGCATTATCAATGATTTCATCAAAATCATTAGTATTTAAATTCTCAGTTGTTTCATCCTTACTTTCATCTTTCTTCTTTTCTTTTTCAGTATCTTTTTTCTTTTTAGATACTGATGCTGTTTTGGTGCTCTTTTTTTCCGAAGAAAACAGCGAGCAGCCTGAAACTACCCCAACACTTAGGGTAGTAGCAGTAGTAGCAAGTAAAACTTTCTTAAAAATTTCCGAATAATCTAATGGCACAATCAATTCCTCCCCATTACTTAACCTGCACTAATAGTTGCTACAGAGGTAGCAGAGCTATTAGGCGCAGAATTATTAATTTTTTCAAGTAAATCTTTATTTCCAACCTTTTGAGCAAACTTTTTAGCTTCCTCAGATTTATTTAATTTCAAATAACTATTAACAATAATTCCTTCTCTTCTGCCATCTAGTGGAATATGGTCTTTTAATTTAATAACTTCTTCATGTCTGTCATCTAATGCTGCAATTTCAAAATGAATTAGTGGATTTTTTGTTTTGAGTTCTTTTACTTTTTTCAAATTATCTACAGCTATATAATATGAAACTACTGATTCTGCAAAATCTTGCTCTAAGTCAATAGCCTTTTGTGCTTTACCGCTTAAAAGATAAGTAAATAAAACTGCCTTTTTATCTTCTTTTCCTATTTTTTTATAATCCACTTTATCAAATTCCAAGGCAGCATCTTGATATTTTTGAACTGCAGATAACCTTAATCCATTTATTAGATTCGCGTTAACTTCTAAACTATTTACATTATTTGCAGATGCAGCCTGTGAATTCTTCAAATTGCTAAAGGCAAAACCTGCTAATATTAATAAAACAATCGATGCGATTCCTATAATAGCGTACTTATATTTTTTCATATTATTTAAAATTCCTTTTTTATCGATTACTACTTCCTCTTCTTGTTTAAATCTAGTTTCATTTGCTAGATTTCTTTTCTTATTTAAATTAATTTCATCACTTTCTGGTTCTCTTTTAACCACAACTATTTTTTGTCTCTTTTGTACTTCTTCTATTCTCTTTTCTTCCTCTAATCTTCTTTTTCTTACTTCTTCAAGTTTTTTCTCTTCTTCTTTCCGTCGTGCTTCAGCCTGTTTCCTTGCTTATTCTTACGCATTTCTACGAGCTTCCGCTTCTTCAAGTTTCCTTGCTTCTTCCTCTGCTTTCCGTCGCACTTCCACTTCTGCCTGTTTCCTTGCGTCTTCCTCTGCTTTCCGTCGTGCTTCCACTTCTGCCTGTTTCCTTGCGTCTTCCTCTGCTTTCCGTCGTGCTTCTGCTTCTGCCTGTTTCCTTGCTTTTTCTTTCGCTTTTCTACGTGCTTCTTCTATTTTAAATTCACTTTCAGAAGTGCCTGACTGTTTTTGAATTGTTGTAATCCAATCAAGAGCCGGATTATTATTTGAAACCTCATTTTTAGGTGTACATAAATTTACACTTTCTTCGCTTTGTTTCAGTGGTTGTTCTAAATGCTCTTGCTGAAATTGCTCACTTACTTGATCCTCATGGAAATCCCCATATTGTTCTTCTTCCTCTGCTAGTAATCGTTCCCGTCGTTCTTTTTCTTGTCTAATCCTTTCTTTAATTACGTTTCTTTTTCTATTATTTTGCATATAACAACAATGGCCTCCTTTCTATTGGTACCTCATAAATGAGAGTAATTAAATTATTTATCCTTCATAATTAATCATGAGATATTTCTTTAGAAAAACTAAGGAAAAAAAGATAATATTATTTTTTTAAGCATGATATATAAAAAGAAGGATAAACAGGTAGCACCCATTTATCCTTCTTTTTTATTTTACATGTATTAAGGTTATATTACATGTTATGCCCTTAATACATCACTTTGTTTCCACCTTTTAGATACAAAAAAACCTCATAGTCTCGTATTATTACAAAATTAAATAACAATTTTGTAATTCACGTTACTCGAGGGGCAAAATTTTGTGAAATAGATATTAAAAAATACAATACGCTCGTTACACTGTATATTCTGATAAATACGAATATATAATTTCACGCCATATTAAGTTCATCCATTACTTTCAACTTTTCATGTAATAGATTAAAAATTTCATCTTTATAGTCGCATTTCTTCAATCTATTAATCGCTTCATCTTTTAATTGTGATACCCTTTCAGTTGTAATCATAAGTGCTTTTGCAATTTCTTTATGCAAATGAATTTTACCATCTAGTAGACCAAAACATAGATTTAGTACCATCTTTTGCTTCGGATTTAATACTTCATCAAATATTATCCATATCTCGTAATTCAAGTCCTCCATTATCATCTCATTTGTGGAGGGAATTGCTGAATTATCATTACAGAATGAGTTCAGTATACCTATATCTTCATTTATTGTATCTATATCTAAAGTCATAGTAGTAACCCGATTATAATATACGTTGTGTCGAACTACCTTTTCTCTAGTTACATCTAACTCTTTTACTACCTCTTCAACTGTAGGGATTCTGTTGTGCATTTGTAAATATTTATCTTCGATTTCAACATATTTCACATTAAATTGATTCACATAGTTAGGGATTTTAAAAGGCCCAGATTTTTTTTTACATATAAACCCTAACATACTCTTTTTTATCCAACAGTAAGCGTATGTAGAAAAACAATAACCTAAATCAGGATCAAAATCCTCAATTGCTCGCAACATTCCCTCATTACCTTCTTGAACCAAATCATCAAATTCTATTTGTGGGTGCTTCTTTTTATATTTTCTTGCAATAGATAGTACTAGGCCTATATTTACATGGAATAAATATTCACGTAGATCCTTTTCACCATGTTTGTACCTTCGAAATAAATTTAAACTCTCTTGCTTTGACAGTACTTTATAATTCCAAATCTCCTTAACTTCAAAATTTTCATCCTCAGGTTTAACCAGCGGCCCAATACTTCTTGCAGTAGTACCTAAAGTTATAGTTCTTGTTAGTGATTCGTCTCGATTTAAACTGCTATATGATTGATTCATACATATTCCTCCTTTCTGTTTTTTAGCGAAGTGTTTCTAAAAATATTTTTGTCTCTTCTTGTAAACTGTTTATTAAATTGCAATCCTTTGCACATGTATTAGCAACTTCTTTATGTGATTTCGTCTTTTTTAACTCATTATATATATCGCATCCTTTACAGATGCTGCTGATACTTTCCATTATTTCTAACTGTTTTTTTCTTTCATATAAAAACTGTTCTTTTGATTTCTTCCTATCAACTTTTCTCCCCATTTGATTCACCTCGTATAAATGAATAGAATTTAGCAATTAAAGACTACTATTGATACTACATAGATACGAAACTTCCCCATTAGATTTATTCCAAAATTCCTCTATATATAATATATATATGATTACAAAAAATGTAAAATTAATTATTAGAAAAATCTTAAAACTTAAAGATATCTATTTCCTCATTATCTTCTTATAGTGGTGTTACATATTTTTATATAAATCTACTTTAATACTTTACTTAAATATCAAAAAGAAATTCTATTTTTTAATATTCATTCAAAACTTAATAATGCTATCCTTTCATTGACAAGTTAGTTTCCTCTTTGAACAATAGCGTTTATCTCACTTTCTCTATTGCTGGAATATAATCGTTTAACAGTAAATCATCTAGCCCCTTTCCAAGATTAATATCCCAACTTGCATAATTAACACTTATCCCTTCTTGATAAAGCGCTTGCGCACATTCTAATAACGACCACTGAACATCTGAATTTGTAATCATATCCATATCTAAAGCGAAAGTTGCCTGTTTAACTCCCATTTTTTTTAATGGTTCAATTAATATTCTCCATACTTTAACCCCAGGTATTGATACGACTGTGGTACCATACATTAATTTTTCCTCATTTGTTAGTAGCTCGTCTAAGTTTTCTGCAGCAATATCAGACTTTAGACTCCCTTCTGAAATCCATACATTATCCTTTTTTATTAATTCTCCACGTTCCCAATTTTTCAGCTCTCGACTAGGTACTGCTACATGTATTGGCAACGGGTTCCCAACTCCTGTTCCATGAAATCTCCCACCTGAGCTGATCCAAATATATTTACTTTCTAACTTTAATTGTACTTCACCTAATTTTTCACCCTCATAATTAATTTCATACCATTCTTTAACATCGACTTTACCTTTAAATATAGACTCTATCTTCCCATTGATTTTATAGGTCACCTCTATAGTATTGGGTTGCTCAATAACTTCTGCCTTAAAGCTTGATTTATGATTTTTTACAACTGTCATATATTCAGGGTCATCAATTCTACATTGAAAACCGCATATCTGATTATATATATTTCTCTGCGGTATTAATAAAGAATCTCTCCTTCCTGCACACGTGAAATATCTTCCATCCTTCGTTTCTTTTGCATAAAATCCTGGAATTCCAACAATATAGCTTGTTTTCCCTCCTACTTTTTTTATTAGCTCTTTTGTAGTATCCCAAGGTTTAATAGGAAAACTTTTGTAATTTCTAATATTTATTACTTCTCTTGTAATCCTACGTTCTGATCCTCTTAACATTTTAATATGTTCATCTCGCACGTCTAAAGATTCTAGGAATAAAGTGTAAATAATATCAAGGGTGTAATCACTTTTCTTCCTATGTTCTTTAATCATCTGATCTTGAGAAAAGTCATATCCCCTTTTTTGCTCTTCAGCTACTATATGTAAATAGCCTGCTTCCCCGAATACTGTTTCTGATGAAATTCGTCCACATATTATTTTGGTTTCAGAATCATTAACCATGCACCATCCTTGCTTACCACATATAGGGCATGTTGTTCTATAATATTCAAACCATCTCTCATTACTCCCCTTATTCATGCTTCTCACTGGTCTTAATATTCTACTTGTTGCTAACTTTTCAATTGACATCACATCTCACCTTTTCCCTTAATCAAATAAAAAAGCCCTTTGGAATACGGAGGTTAAATACCACACAAACGTGTAATTTAATCCGTAACCCGAAGGGCTTCATGTAATCACTAGAAAATAAAAAAATTTACGTTTTATAATAAAAATATACTAAAAATTATAAATTTAATCTAGAGGTTAATTATAATATTCTTTATTTAATCAAATAATCTTCTAAATATTATTAAACCCCACACTATAATTATACATGGGCATATCACTATTTAACTCCTTTTGGACCTTTTGAAGCGAGAACTTCTTCAGAATCAGATACTATTTTAGCAATCTATATTTACCAAGCTATAAGGATACCCGTTATTAACGGTTCACTAATGTTTCTCTGCTGAATTTTTTTGATACAGTATATATAACCTACTAACCAATTAATTGCACTATTAAGTGCATTCTTGTTAACCATAATCAATTCCTTGTAAACAATTATCATAACTTTACACTTTGTCTAAAATTAATTATTCCTACTTTTTAAAAATTTAGACCAAGGACTATAAAACAATCATATAATTATCAATCTCATGTTGATATCAACAGAAAACCAATACATCTTACCCATATTTGACATTGACATATCAAACGAGATTAACATGTCAACTGAATCGCACCAACCTAAATGCTAGTATCTATGAATTAACATTAACATAACGTTAACAAGCGGACGCTTATCAAAAATATTTGTGCCTATCAAAACTTCAAGATCTATATTAGTTGAGCATTAGCCTATTGCAACGGATTGTATAGAAGTATGTTAATTAATAAACTAGCATTGAAAATGTTTCAATGCTAGTAAGATACACAAAAGAAACAACACGAAACTATCAATCTCATGTTGATACCAATGGAAAGATAACTGATTTTTAATCTCTCATTTGTTATTAACATGTTAACTGAGATTAACATGTTAAGTGATTGTTTTCTCTTGTTATCAATATCATTCTGATTAATATTGACATAACATTAACAATTCGATATCAAAAAGAAGGAATGTTTATAACTTTCGAGATTTCAAAATCTATATTGACTGAAATTTTTCTTCTGCGGTAGTTTTCTTGAAGCGAATCTAGTAACGATCTATCTTAAAAAATGTTTCGACACTATCAAAACATAGTTAAAGATTTAATCGAGTAATAAATGCTGACAGCAATTCAATGATTTTTACCCTCTATTTATCATTTACATATAGTTGAAAACAGCAAATACAAAGGAATACTTTCTGTATTGTTAATCTCATATCAACAATTTGGATTTAACATTGATATAACATTAACAATTAAGTGGTTGAAATACGTATAAATACAGGTCTTGAGTCTAGAGATCTGCATTAATTATAAATTTATCTACCACAACAGTTTTCCCTTCATTTATCATTGATATATAATCTAAGATTGACATGTTAAGCATTTATTTTCTTTTGTTATTGATATTATTCTAATTGATATTGATATAACATTAACAATGAGGTGTCAAAAAAGGAGAAGTATTTATGGCTTTCGAGATTTCAAAATCTATATTGATGAAAATTTTCTTTTGTGGCGGTTTACTCGAAGCGAATCTAGTGACGATCTATCCAAGAAGATGTTTTCACACTATCAAAAAATACTTGAAATTTCATCACATTAATAAATGACGACAGCAATTCAATAGTTTTCACACCTTGTTTATCATTGACATATAGTCTAAAAGCCAAACGTAGGGAGAAATGTCATTTTAATTGTTAATGTTATATCAACAATTTACATTTAACATTAATATGACATTAACAATTAAATAACTAAAATGGTCATAGAAGCACCTTTCGGTTTTTCAATATCCGCATTAGTTAAAAATTTATCTACCACCATGTATTTCTATAAAAAAAGAAAACACCCTAAAAGAACTCTAATTGTAGCTAGAAACCAACAAGAACTCCATACAATTGATAGTTTCTTATTAGTAACACAAAAAAAATAATAGTTTTCTCTTCATTTATCATTGATATATAACCTGAGATTGACATGTTAATAGGGCTAGTTATTAATTAATGATAGCTTCATAACAACTATCACCAATACGTATTAACATGACATTAACAATTATTAATTCTAAAGTTGAGAATATACATACAAATAGAGTTTTAAGTTCTACATTTATTAAAAGGCTTTTTTCTATAGCGAAATCCACTGGATAAACCGGAGAAGATATCATTCTTGAAAGCATTTTGATAGTGGCTAAAAACAATAAATTGCTTTTTATTACTTCCGATTTAAGAGTACCAATTGTATGAATCAATTTTGATTATATAGAGATCACTTGTAAAGGGCGGTGCACTCTAGAAAAAACGAGTTTATATTAAGCCGTATTAATAGTAATTCAATAACCTATAATAACCTTCATGTGCATTCTAAAGACCTACTGAAACCAATTAACTATACAGTTCTTAGCTTTCTACTACCAAATATCTTAAATAATAATAAATATAGGCCTTTATTTATTATTAGTATTGGCTTTTCGCTTTACATTTATACATACTTTTTAGCTTTTAAGTCTTTAAGTTTAATACTATATCCTCATAATTTATTTACAAATCACTAATATTTTCTTATCATTAATATATTGTAGACTAATTTGTTAATTTCATAGCAACAATAATCATTAACAACTAACGAATTATTAACAAGATATTAACAATAGTTAGCTCCAAACCCTTTATTTATCAACTTTATGTTAACAAGTGATGCTTTACATGTTAATGATACATTTCATGTGAATGTCAATCAATAAAGGGATTCGGGTTTATATTATCGAAAAAACACTTAACATGTTAATCTCACTTTATATGTTAATTCCATTTTATTGTGGCCATTATATTTCAAGGAGGTATAACGATGATTGAACAAGATAACAAAAATACAAATGAACATATGGAGTCAAATAATACAAACTCTAGTCATGAAGATGCTTTTGAAAAAGCTTGGCGAATAACAGAGTTTTCAAAACTAGTAGGCCGACATCATAACACTGTGTACAATTGGTTCAATACCCTAGAGGAAAAGGGGTTACACGGAACATTAAGAACCAATAATACAAATGAAAAGCTATATAACACACTGGATTTAGACATAGCTTTATTTATTAAGCTAAAGAGGGATGAAAAGTGGTCGCTAGATGCAATTATTGAGCTTTTACCACATCAATTCGAACTAAGACCAGTTTCTCCAGAAAATCAAACTAGTGAAGTCTCAACCCCATTAAACATGCAGGAAGCTGCAGCGACTATTGAGAAAATAGTAGAGCAAAAGATTCAAATGCATTTACAAAACATTGAATTAGAGTATCAAGGAAAGTTTGAAGATGCTATACGTGCGGTGCTACCTGAACCAGAAGACCCTGAAATGTTAAAAGAGCGCCAAAGACAAGAAAGACTAGATAATATGATAATTCAACATAGAGCACGTACAGAGTTAAGAAAACAAGCTGAAAGAGAGTGGAGTGCACAACCAGAAGAAACTCGTATTAAAAAAGTTGGCTGGTTTAAAAAAGAGGAAGATCTTGCAAGAAAACAACTTTTTATAGAAAACTATATTGATGAGAACATGATTGAATATATGAAAAGTGTAATGAAAACAGAAAAATAAGCCTGGAAAATCCCAGGCTTATTTTTTATTTTGATCCAAACATCTTATCTGGATCCATAAATGCTGCTAATTCTTCATCATTTTGTGCTTGTGGTTCTTCATTTTTAACTGGTTCTAATTCAAAGTAATCACCAAAATTAATATTGAAATCATCATCAAAGTCTTGCGCTTCAATTGTATTAATTTGAGACTTTGTATATTGGATTTGGCTTTGTTTTTCTTTAAATTCATTATATTCTTCAACTAATCCTTTAGATAATCGTGATGGTAGTGCATCTGTCTTATAGAAAGTATACACGCTGCCCATAAAGTCATTTTTACTGACTAAATAACCATTAAAAACAGTTCCATTGATTGGTAGTTTATTTGTCACTTCTACTTTTGCATCATCCATAAATGAATCATCAATGTTCTTCTGTTCATCTAAAATTGCTAACATCCCAAAATGATGTACCTTTGATGCCTCTAAATCTCCATTTTCATTTGTCTTCATCAGGTCAATAGGGTGATGGAAGGAGCTTCCTTTCAATGATTCTGAGAACATATCTACAATTTCTTTACTGTTTTCAATTTGATTCATATTACGTGAAACCTTATTAATTACTAAACAGCCTGTTCTTTCTAGTAAAATTCGTTTAAAGTCCTGAGAATCTAGAATTACTGATGTTCCTGAACCATTTGCAGCTGTATTTAACTCATGAATAATATCTCCAATGCGTTGGTTTGCATAATCTCGTGAGTTTCCAATGCCTTTTTTCTCATTTTCGTTTAATCCCTTAAACTCATCATAGAAGTGTTGGTTATCTGCAAATACAACAAATGCAACGCCTTTCGCTGGATCATTAGCTAACTTCCAAATTTCTTGTGAAAATTTATTCACCTGTCTTAGTACATCAGGTCCATCCGCTCTAACTGGAAGTGTAACTACAATACCCATTTTAATGAAATCTTTACGCTCAATAGCATTATTGAAAGCAATTCTTGCATACTTTTGTTGATTTTTTATTAATTCTTCTCTAGGAATTTTCATTGCCATACTTTTAAGTTCTTCAGCAATTACAGGTTTATTATGAAAAGCGGAGAATTCTTCAATTGCTTGAATAATTGTAGATGTACCTGTACCACCGCCTAAACCTGCAAAAAATAGTACTAATTCATCAGTTGGTCTAACACGTTCCGTTATAAATTCTTTTAGTTTATCTTTAGCTTCTTCATTAGATTCTAAAACCTTTACAGCACGCTCAGGATTCTTACCTAAACCACCTAATTTTAGTGAAACTTGGTTACTTTTCGGCACATTTTTCAGTTCAGCTAAATCCCCATCATTACTATTCAATGCTAGGCAATTATAAACTGCTGTACCGTCTGTATGCTTATACTCAGCAAACTTATCTACCATTCTAGTTCCAGCTTGACCAAAACCAACCATAGTCATTTTCACAGCTACTTCGTTTTTCAGAAAGTTTTTTGCCATTATTTTATCTCTCCCTTATTCTCATTACTTTTTTTACGTTTCCCTAATTCAACTAATACTTGTTGTCCCCTAATAGTTGAAATTAAAAACTTATACGGATGCATAATTTTTTCTGTTATTAATGACATTGAAGCTAAAGTAGCAACACTACCTTCTGCCGATCTTCTTGAAATGTTAGTTCTTTCAAGTTCTAATGAATAGGATTTACCCTTAGGTTTCTTTACTCTCCTATCAATAACAACACTTTCTACTATTTCATTTATTGAGATTCCTCTCATATACTTTGTCTCTTGGTATTGTTTGTTTACTTGAGATCCTATGTAATGAAATACATTGTAGAGTATTTCGTCTCCTTCAATAATGTCTGCAAACATTTCCACAACTTCTTCAGTGAATTTGTTTTGTTTATATTTTTCACTTAATACCTCGTTCAAGTTGTCCCCCCCTTAAAACGTTGGTTAATTATTCCTAAAAATATATTACATCATTGTAAGACGTATATCAAGTCATTATATATAAGCCTTATATTAAGTTGTTATATACAAGACTTATATAACATTTACAAAATGTAAAATCGAAACAATGTCCTATATATCAACGTCAAATATATAAGACGTACATGAAAGTCTTTCATATAAGCAGTAAATAAAGCATGTCAATATCAGGTTTCATATAACTAACAATAACTATTAAATAATAAATATGAGTGCAGTATTTATGTATATTTTTCCCAGAATTATAATTCCAATATATAATACTCCTAAAATAACGTACTATTATCAAGGTTATTTGATTTATACGTCTTATACATAAAAACTACATATAAGACGTATGGACAAACACTTAGTATTAAAGGTTTTATATGATTTTATATTAATTTCTTGTCAATAGACTTTTACCATGAATTATTACACGTCCTATTTAAAGGACTTATATAAAAGACTTATCAATAAAACGTGTATTTAACCCTATAAAAAAAGAGTAATACTTCTTAAGTATTACTCTTTTAACTATATAGTTTTATATAAAACACTTAGTTTATTAAACAGATTTTTATGATCCTGCTTCTTTTTTAATAACTCATTTTTCTGTTGGTTGTCCACAGAAAGGAAAGGGGATGTTAATGTCATGTTATATTTCGTTATTTCTTTTATTAATTCCGTAGTTATTTCTGAGATTTGCAGAAATAACACATAAAATTGTGATTCATTTTCATTCATTTGTTTTTCTCTGAAATTAAGTTCTACAAACTTGTCAGTATAACTTGTCAATTTCATATCAATATAATCACTATAACTCACATGTAATGCCATAAAGCGATTAAACTCAGATAAACTAATTAATTTCTTTGTTAAACATAGATGTACTAAATAAATCTTGTATACAGCTTTAAATGAAATAATATATTTAGTTTCTTTTTTTATTAATTGGATGTATTCACCGTATCTGTTAATTAAATACCTTAATTTATTAGGTTTTAGTCTCAATATTCTACTAACTTGTGAAGTATTGTAGATTTTATAAGGATCTAGAGCAGCAAACTGTAATGGAATTATCTCATATTCGTTATTTAATGTGTTAGTTACCTTGTTATAAAAAAAGTCTGTTTCAAATTCACTTTGTATAATCTTTTTTATTAACCCATATTCTGTGTTCCAATTCCGCATTTTTTCACCCCTTAAATCAGATTGTAACATGCAAAATACGAAATATACAAAATTTTCATTTACTTTATTATAATTATTTACTTATTTCTTTTATGATGTGATTTTTCCTCCTAATAAACAGTTACATCCAAAAAATTTTAATATTCATTTCAATATTGAATTTCATCCATTCAAAAATATATTCACTCTGTATTTTGAGGACTCTACACAGATATGACGTAATACATATGACGAACTCTATTTTTATTTTTTAGCTTCGTCACATGTCTTTTTATTTATGTCGAAGGATATATGACGAACTCTAATAGTAAATAGATCCTTATTACATTTGATTTTTATAAGACATACATGAAGATGTATTACGTGTTTTTAAATCCAGAGTCTTGATGGATAACGAGTTGTTTTTTTGTAAATTTCAGTTAAAATATTTTTAAAACATTTTTATGTTCTCAAATGTTTTATTTACCCAATCAGTCTAGGTTGGCTTTTGGATAGTTGCAATCGATTTTATGCAAGTTTCCGTATTTTATTTCCATATCAGGGGAGTGTTTAAAATTGAAAAAATCATTTAATCATGCAGTTAAATATATCGTCGGAGAAAATGATCGTGGAGTTTATTTTAATCGTTCTGATATTTTTACAGTTTTATTTTTATATGAACAGCGAACAGTATCTCAAATTCAATTACGTAAATTTTATGAATTGATAAGTGGGGGGCCTATAAGTCGAACTACTTTTTCATCAAAGTTAACTAAATGGGCAAAAATGAAATTACTAAAAAAGGAAAATATAAGCGTGAGAAAAAAGCGAGGCTTCACACTAGATTTCGTTTCTATCTCTTTGAAAGGAGCTGAAATATTATATAGATTAAAATTACTTTCTGATTGTAGCACCTCATTTGTTACTAAAAGGCAATATGAACACAATATAGCAATCACGCAATTTGTCTTAAATTTACTAAAAGCAGAATCAAACAATGAACATGCCGGCGCAATTGTAGGCGGTAATGGAGATTATCTCTTTCCACTAAGCCAAATTGTAAAGCAAAACTTACAGTTGCCCCACCTGATGTATTCCGATTCAAAAGATGTCTACTTTTTATATGAAGATGAAGAATACCGTGAAGTGTTTCAGCCAGAACTTCAACCCGTTTCTTTCCTACCAGATCTGCCTCAACTTGTATATTCATTTCGTCCATCTAAAGAATTTTATCCTGACTCAAAGGGAAACCCATTACTAATTCCTGATTGGGTTATTACTTGTAACAATTCTATTATCAATATCGAAGTTGATACAGGATCGGAAAACATTCCGTTTTTAGAAAATAAATTAAAAAAATATCTCGATATCGCTGCTGCTAACCCATCTAAGCAATATTACGTGTTATTTTCTATTATTGATGACTCCTACCATACCATTTCTACTTACAAAAAACGGATCACACGTGTTACCAATTTAAAAAAAGCTTTTGGTAATATTCCACGTTTAAGTGTGTTAAACAACCTCAATGTTTACGTATGCAATATGGGTAGTTCTGCACTTGTAGTAAATAATATTCTTCAAGAAATTCGCGAAACTAATAGTTTAAGCAAAAGTCACCTAATTAAAAAAATCACTGAACGTTTAAGCATAAATTCTTCTTTCCCTTATTCGGTAGAGTGGATATCTAATAAAAATGAAATGCAAGCGAAAGGGGTTCAGCATTCTAAACTACTTGAGCTAACAGATGACATTCTGGTATTACGAAAAAAAACATCTGATGAAGAAAAAAAATCTTTAGATTACTTAGAAATAGTTTGTATATTAACAATACTTAAGGTAGGGGAGGTTAACACACACTTTAAATTACAACAATTATCAGGATTGTTGGCCATGCAAAATCAACACCGAACACTAAACCCAATTAAAATATTGGGGATATATGAAGCGGACGAATTAGAGCATGGGCAGCAGGCCATTTTTACTGATTTGTATCACAATTCCATAGCACCAGAGAATATATTATTGGCTACTTCTGCTGAATTGCTTAATTTCACCGCTGCTTTTTATTCTTTAAAAGAGAGGGTGAAACAAGAATTTGGAGAACGCAGTTCAAAAGAATGCTGAACTTAATAATACACCAGGTAATGGGGAGGATCCAAAAGCCGGGAGGAGCAAGAAAAATTCCTATACAGTTACAATCGATATTACAAAAAGCTGGAAATATCGTTTAGTAGCTCGCTCATCTTACTATGTTGTGACTTTACTATTGCTGCTAGCTTGGTATTTTGCTTTCAGGGGAATATATAAATATGCTTCTTTCTGGTCAATACAAATGGGCGTTCCATTACCTACCTTAAGTATCTTCGGTAATCCGTTCGAAACTAATTATTACATTGAAACCTTTTTTAGCTTTTGGATTTTAATCTATACTTGGCAGCTTTCAACCAAGGTTAAGACTTATCAGGAGATAAAACGTAGATGGCTTATTTTCTCGATGATGTTAATTGGTATAGTTGCCCAGTACTTATGGGCGTTTAGTGTTCCATTAGCTAAAATATTTATTCCATTCTTAAATTCGAAAGCTGGAGAAGTTTCACTAAA
Source organism: Bacillus cereus group sp. N11 (assembly GCF_016483605.1). NCBI lineage: Bacteria > Bacillati > Bacillota > Bacilli > Caryophanales > Bacillaceae > Bacillus > Bacillus cereus group sp. N11. The sequence goes on along the minus strand of NZ_JAEHBN010000031.1, from coordinate 11,269 downwards.
TGACAAAGGATTAGAGGATACTATACTTTCAAATTTTAGTAATATCATGCACCTTGTATTTGCTATACCTGTAATTATTATTATTCTCGTACTCTTATGGCTCTTTAAGATTTTTTATGAACATAAAAAAGAGCTTTTAGATGAATTTGGAAAATGGGAATACGTATTTAAAATACCTGGTTGGATGCTTTCCTTTTTGAATGATGATCGTCAACGAAAACTTGCTACTTCATTACACAAATTTTTCACTGAAAAAAATCCATTAAAATTGCCAGAACCCGATATCTTTCTTGGTCCTAACAGTGCTACACGGGAAATGGCAGTTATTCAGGGCAAGTCTTTAACACTTAACATAATGATCATCGGTAATATTGGTACAGGTAAATCAGCTGCACTAGGTTTGCCAATTGCCAATCAAATTCTTGACTATATGGCTTCAATGATTAATAACTTTAAAACCCTATATGCAAGAAAAGATTATCATTCAGAGGATGTAAAAGGAACGCAGATAAATGGTCTTACAGTTATCGAGCCATCTAACGACTTCTGCGAAAAGGTATATCAATTGGTATTGGCACACAAGATTCCCGAAAGTGTTATTTTCTATTTAGATCCAACAAATCCTGATACCCCTTCAATAAATTTTGTACGTGGTCCAGTTGATAAAGTTGCTGAGATGTTATGTTCAGTATTAACGGGGCTCTCTGATAATGGCGCAGGAAATCCTTTCTTTGTTCAATCTGAGCGTTCGCATCTTAAACAACATATTTACTTGTTAAAACTCCATGATTCAAAATTTGAAGCTAGATTTGAACATTTAATTGATTTGTATAATGATGCTAATCTCGTTTTTGAGATGCATCTCAAGTTAAAAGAGCGCCTTCCAAATGATATTGAATCTATACCTGATAGAGATGAACGAAATCATTGGCGCATAATGAAGCAAGTTGATGAATGGTTTGATTTAAATTATGTACCTGAAATTTCTGGCGGGCGTGGGGGAGGGGAAGTTGTTTATCATACTGAAGGGAAATACTATGGGCAGCCAAAGATTATTGATAAACAAGAAACCTTCGTTCGTGGTTTACGAAACACATTAAATGATATTTCAGCTCAACCTCTGCTCCGTCGTGTATTATGTGGTCCATCAGATTTTGACTTTGAAAAGCATTTGGAATTTGGAGGTATCCTTTTAATCAATACAGCGAAAGGGGAACTTTCTGACCTATCTGATGTATTCGGTAAATTATGTTTATATGCAGTGCAAAATGCTGTTTTCCGTCGTAAACCTAACGTATCTCCATACCATCCTGTTTTAGTGGATGAGTTTGCAGATTACATTTATAAAGCATTTAAAAGTTTTCCTGCTCAATCACGTAAATATAAAGCTCCTTTAATTGTTATTGCGCAAACAATTAGCCAATTAGCAATTGAACATGGCCCAAGATTCATGGATATCCTGTTAGGTACATTTCGTAATAAACTTGTTTATGGTGATGTCACTAATGAAGATGCTAAATTGTTTAGTAAGCTTATGGGTACGAAAACAATTTATGAAGCACGTGAAGGTGATCAAGAAATTGATATGGTAACAGCTGAAACGAAAACTCAAAGTACACGTAGAACATCCTACTCTTATTCGAAAACAGAGGTACCCATTCTTTCTGAAAATGATATATTGATTCAAAAAGCATTCCAGTGTGCTGCTAAAATTGTAAAAGATAATGCTCCTCAAGGAGGAATACAAGTAAATGCAAACTTTGTTCCTGCCACTGAGTTTAAAACAGCTAAGATTCAAGTTGATGCAGAAGCAGCTGCTTATTGGCTAAAAGTACGTGAAGAGTCATTGAATACGGAAATTAAATATGATGATTATGTTACAGATACAGATGTTGATAGTGAAGATACTGTAATTGAGGAATTGAGTACACCTAAAACAGTGCCTACTGCAATAGAAGGTTGGTTACAAACGTTAAATCCTGATACTTACGATTTTTATAATAATGAAGATGATACTGACAATGAAGGTGATTTAACAAATAATCAGTCTGTGCAAGATTACTCAAGAAATTCTGCTCCTAAGCTAAAAAAGAAGGACGCTACAGCATCAATTGCTACTTCTACTTCAACAGAACCCGCAAAAATTAATGAAGTAATCAATGTTCAAAAAGAAAATGTACCAGACACAAGTAAACATAGAGAACCTATTGAAATTAACAAAAAAGCATCAGTTATTACTGAAACCCCAATAGAAGTGCCAAGGGCAAAGCATACACCACAATATAGAGAGCCTGCTTACACATCGACTGTAACTCATAATCAGCAAGAACAGGAAATTCAACGAACTGCAGAAATCAATGGTAAAAATACAACATCTAACTTAACAATGCAATGGTTACAGCAACAAATGGCTGCAACTGTTTCTCAAGATGTTGAAAATACATTACCTTTAGATGAAATGGACGGAGGCTCTCGTCTTCACAATCGTAAAATAGCAGAAGTAACTCCAGAAAGTGCAGCAATTAAAGATAAACTCCGTCAATATATCGAAGGTGACATTGATCATGATTGATAAGCTATGCATATAACGAATATTTCTACCAGTAAGAAGGGGTGGGCTGTAAACTCATACCTTCTTATTTTTTAAGATGCATATTTCCGAAAAAAAGACTTTTTATGAAACAAAACCAGAATTGTGGCCTTACAGCAAAACTTGATTAGAATCCTGTGTTAATGTGCAGGATTTTTTCCTATTAAGCAATCGGTCCAGATTACGGAATAACTCCTTACTGAATAAGATTTTAAAGAAGAAAATTAAAACTCAGTAAGGAGGGGTTTCTTAATCTCGCATTGCCCCAGCTTCCCGGGAAGTCATTGCTCCTTGTCCTGCTCTTACATCATTTTGAATTTCTTGTTTTACTTTTTGCGCATCAGTTTCTGCAAAATTTGGTTTCATAATAGAACCAGACTTCTCTATAGCTTTTTTATGATTTTGCATACAAATCCTCCTCAATTTAACGTTTAACACTCTTATTTTGTACAAAAGTACACTCGGTATACCCCGAGTAGTTGAACGAATCTCACGTAAAGTAAAGGAGGGAAATTAAATACGTGGTTTCTGTTTTTAGGAATAGCAAATAGAAATTATTCCAATGTCAAGTGCGATTATGGAGCCATACATATAGAAAATGAAAAAACTAAAAAGAAGCAGGTACCTCTGTAAAGGTATCTGCTTCTTTTTACATAGATTCTATAATCATTTGTCTTTCATACCACTTGTTAAGTTTTTCATTAACACTTTTTGAAATGCGTTTCATTTTTTTATTACAAAATCTTGAGAGTGTAGCAGGGGATAGACCTATTTCATCTGCTATCTCACGCATTGTTTTATTTTGATGCATATGCTGATGCATAATTTTCTCTCGAACCATATCCTCTGATCCTACAGTAGGTTGTTTTACTGTATCTACAATATAACGCTCCTCTTGCTTCTCTTGTGTATCTATTGATTTTTTCTTCACCATACTATCTATATTATTCATCAATTCTTTTGGAGGTAAAATAATGATTCCCAACTTTTCAAAGTAATTCTTAAACCAATTACGTTCTCCTATCTTTGTTTCATCCAATTCCTCTGCATACGCCCAATGTGAAATTACATTTTCTTTTTCTAAATCATTTAAAACATTTTCTAGTTGTTCACGAATTCGAGTTGGGCGCCCCTTTGTAGTTGTAATACCCATTACAGATAGTAAACCTTTTTCTCCACCAATGGAGTATGGTCTTTTTAAAGTACTGTATTGTTGACGGATTCGCCACTGCCAGGATAAATAACGTATTAAACGTTTATGAAACTTGTGTCTATAGCTATTATACTCTAATGCTTTTTTCGATAATAAAGCAGTTGTGCTATTAGATCCATACAAATAGCCCGATAAAAAACTACCTGGTTTAATCTTACAGGATTCTATCCCCATATATTCATTAGTATTCTTATCTCTCCATAACACTACAGAGTCCAGTACGAATAGCCTTTTGATTACTTCACGTTTTACTTCAAATTTTTCCCCAGTTTCAGCTTGATCGTTCAATACTACAACTTCATTATCATCATTCAAATAAATAAAGATGCTTGCTAACGCTGCAATACGTTGCGCTACTTTTATCTTATCTTCTGCACGATAATACTCTACACCGTTTGCTGATGCTTTTGGCATATTACATAATTCCAACACATTTTCATAACTAAAATCTATGAATTCATCTGGAGATTTAGCTTGATTTAACCATTGTATTGTAATGGTATCCAAACAGTCTGCTGTAAGATCATCCATATTACTAATTACTCCATCAACCAATATAGACCATCTTTCTGCTTCGTTTGTATTCACTAATCTCAAATCCTCATCCTTATGTGAAGATAGTTGTGCAACTCCGCTTGAATTTTTTGTTTCTAATGGCAGTACCGGTTTTGCTACTGCTTCATCTTCCTCAAAATGATTTTTTGCTATTCCATCACGTAATTGATAGTACATTGCGTCATTGGTTACAGGATAGTAATCATCCGATATATCTTCTATATGTTCTGTTACCTGACTATCTTCAAAAATTGAAATTTGAGTTGGTTCAACTGCTTCAACTTTTTCTCCGAATTCTTGTTCAATGATCTTATCTAGTACATTTTGAATTTCAATTTTATATTTATTCAGATTGGCATAAATGTTTAACAACGATATTCCTTGCTCTTGTTTCTGACCTAACCAAGAAACAAGTGTCGAAAAGGAAGGGGACATATTAGCTGATGTTACTAATTTATCGTGATTCCCTTGTACTTCTTTATAATATTTATTCCATTTGGCCCATAACTGCTTGTTTTCTTCATAAATTGGAGCAGCAAGTAGGAGGGCATCACTAAACAATGCTAACACTTTCTCCATATTTAAATACCTCCTAACAATGTTAATTACAAATATAATTTGAATCTTAAAAATGTGAAACGTCATAGCTATATGATGGCTATATAACCTTTAAGTTGAAATGTTGTCTGAATAATCTACATAATCGTTGTTTTTTTACACGTTTTACTGTGAATCATTTAAATTCTCTTTACTTGTCTTTAATTATATAAAACTGCTTCTATTTGTAAAATCATTACTTTACAATACAATTTCAATTTTTGAAAGTTTTTAATGCTCAAATTCAGTTACTGTTACATTTTTAACATCTATATTTTTGGTTCAACAAGTTGTAAACCCGGGTGGTAAATATGTTGATATAAGTCCTTGGATATCGTATTCTTCAGTTTTCCATTCCCTAAATCTTCTTCATCAACAATAATAGTTTTTGGGGCGACTCGATTTATTAGCTTAATAATTATGGAGCTTTCCTCTAAAAGAACCAAAGTAAACAATAAAAGCGCTTGCATAATTAAAAATCCGAGTTATAATACTTGTATACAAGTATACTTGATTAACATGAGGTGAATTTATGGCGAAATCAATGGAATTTCTTTATCCTGAAAAATGGCTTTCAAAAGCTTCTACAGGTGATCGTGTTGCGAGCGAACTGAGAATGCGCATTATTGCAGGTGAAATTGAAAGCGGTACCATCCTATCGGAAAATAAATTAGCTGCCGATTTTTCTGTAAGTCGGTCACCCGTCCGTGAAGCATTAAAAGTACTAGCTTCTGAAAATATTATTCGCTTAGAAAGAATGGGTGCAGTTGTCATTGGTTTAACCGAGAAAGAAATCGAAGAAATATATGATGTTCGTTTACTTATAGAAACGTTTATCTTTGAGCGACTTGTAAAGATGGACACAAATGATTTAGTAAGAGAACTAAATAAAATAATGGAAATGATGAAAATCGCCATTAAATATCATGATTCCGATGAATTTTCTTATCAAGATCTCTTATTCCATGAAACGATTATTCGAACCATTGAGCATTCCTACATCCTGATGATTTGGAATAATTTAAAGCCTGTTATGGAAAGCTTAATCCTTTTATCAATGCGTACTCGTTTCAAGGAAAAGTACGAAGACTTTGAACGGATTATAAAAAATCATGAGCTTTATATAAAAGCAATCGAATCAAAAGATCGAGCCCTCATGATTAAGGCCTTACATCAAAATTTTGATGATGTTCAAGGGAAAGTTGAAGATTTCTGGATGTCACAACAAATGTTATCTAAAGGAGTAGAGCAAGGACATGAGTAGCTATATGTTAGGTATAGATATCGGTACAACAAGTACGAAAGCAGTTTTATTTACTGAAAAAGGCGAAGTCATCCAAACCGAGAATATTGGTTATCCACTTCGCACACCGGATATATCCACAGCGGAACAAGATCCAGAAGAGATTTTCCAAGCTGTTTTACAAGCGATATCAAATATAACGAAACAGCATTCAGATAAAAAACCATCGTTTATTTCATTTAGCAGTGCTATGCATAGTGTCATTGCTATGGATGAAAATGATCATCCGCTGACACCTTGTATCACTTGGGCAGATAATCGTAGTGAGGCATGGGCACATAAAATCAAAGATGAACTGAATGGCCATGAAGTTTATAGACGAACAGGAACACCTATTCACCCCATGTCACCATTAAGCAAAATTACATGGATTGTGAATGATCATCCGGAAATTGCTATTAGAACGAAAAAATATATTGGAATCAAAGAATATATCTTCAAACAATTCTTTAATCAATATGTTGTTGATCATTCCATCGCCTCGTGCATGGGTATGATGAACTTAAAAACACTAGATTGGGATGAGGAAGCTTTAAAAATTGCTGGTATAACACCAGCTCAATTATCTGAACTTGTACCAACCACCCAAATATTTAGCAACTGCAATCCAGATTTAGCCCAAAAGATTGGTATCGATTCACAAACACCGTTTGTCATTGGTGCCAGTGATGGGGTGCTTTCTAATCTAGGTGTGAATGCAATTCGAAAAGGTGAGATTGCCGTCACAATTGGGACAAGTGGTGCTATTCGGACCATCATTGACAAGCCACAAACAGATAAAAAAGGAAGAATATTTTGTTATGCCTTAACTGAAAAGCATTGGGTAATTGGTGGACCGGTAAACAATGGCGGAATGGTCCTTCGTTGGATTCGTGATGAACTTGCTTCATCAGAAGTAGAGACTGCGAAAAGACTAGGAATTGATCCATACGATGTATTAACTAAAATAGCTGAACGCGTGAGACCTGGTGCAGACGGATTATTATTCCATCCATACCTCGCAGGTGAACGTGCACCATTATGGAATCCAGATGTACGTGGCTCCTTCTTCGGTTTAACGATGTCACATAAGAAGGAACATATGATTCGTGCTGCTTTAGAAGGCGTTATATATAATTTATACACTGTATTCTTAGCGTTAACCGAATGCATGGATAGTCCTGTAACCCGTATTCAAGCAACAGGCGGCTTCGCAAGGTCTGCCGTTTGGCGACAGATGATGTCCGATATTTTCGCATCTGAAGTCGTTGTTCCAAAGAGCTACGAAAGCTCTTGTCTAGGTGCATGTATATTAGGTCTCTATGCCACAGGAAAAATTGATTCTTTTGAAATCGTTTCCGAAATGGTTGGCAATACCTACAAACATACACCGAAAGAAGAAGCAACAAAAGAATACAGACAATTACTGCCGATATTTATTAATCTATCAAGGGCGCTAGAAGATGATTATACACGAATTGCAAATTATCAAAGAAATTTAATAAAGTAAAACTTTCATCAGTAATCCCCACGCCTCGCTTCTATCTAAATCTCGAGGTGGGGGGCCTTACTGCCCACGAATAGCGGGATAAATACAAATACAGCTAAGATTAGGGGGGGAACTACGATGCCATTAGTCATTGTAGCAATTGGGATTTTAGCATTACTTTTACTGATTATGCGCTTTAAATTAAATACCTTTATTTCATTAATCATTGTATCGGTCGGGGTTGCTTTAGCACTTGGAATGCCACCAGAAAAGATTTTTAAAACCATTGAAGCGGGATTAGGCGGAACACTTGGTCATTTAGCACTCGTTTTTGGACTTGGTGCGATGTTAGGTAAGTTGCTTTCAGATTCTGGGGGCGCACAACGCATTGCCATGACCCTTGTGAAAAAATTTGGTAAAAAGAACATTCAATGGGCTGTTGTGACTGCCTCATTTATTATCGGTATTGCATTATTTTTTGAAGTAGGATTAGTATTATTAATCCCGATTGTATTTGCGATTTCAAGAGAATTAAAAGTTTCTATCCTATATCTCGGTATTTCGATGGCAGCAGCTTTATCTGTAACACACGGATTTTTACCGCCACACCCAGGGCCAACTGCTATCGCTGGTGAATTGCATGCAAACATCGGTGAAGTATTACTTTACGGTTTTATGATAGCGGTTCCAACGGTTGTGTTAGCTGGGCCTGTATTTACTAAACTTGCAAAAAAACTAGTACCTGATGCGTTCACAAAAACCGGTAATATCAAATCTTTAGGTGAACAGAAAGTATTTAAACTTGAAGAAACTCCTGGCTTTGGAATCAGTGTTTTTACCGCTTTACTACCTGTTCTTTTAATGGCAGTTGCTACAATTATTACTTTGCTGCAAAAAACAATGGGATTCAAAGATAATAGTTTACTAGCAACGATTGAGTTTATTGGGAATGCGGATACTGCCATGTTGATATCCTTACTAGTTGCGATCTATACAATGGGATTGGCAAGAAATATTCCAATCAAAAACGTGATGGAATCTTGTACAACAGCGATCTCGAATATTGGGATGATGCTCTTAATTATTGGTGGAGGCGGCGCTTTCAAACAAGTATTAATTGATGGCGGCGTTGGTAACTATGTAGCCGAATTATTCAAAGGAACTTCATTATCACCGATCTTGCTCGCATGGATTATCGCTGCCATCTTACGTATTTCATTGGGGTCTGCTACGGTTGCTGCATTAACAACTGTCGGTTTAGTGATCCCGATGTTAGGTCAATCTGATGTTAACCTTGCTTTAGTTGTCCTTGCAACAGGGGCTGGTAGTTTAATTGCTTCACACGTGAACGATGCTGGTTTCTGGATGTTTAAAGAGTACTTTGGTTTAAGCATGAAAGAAACATTTGCAACATGGACTTTACTTGAGACTATCGTTTCTGTAGCCGGATTAGGATTTACTTTATTATTAAGTTTATTTGTATAGATCTTTCTAAACAATAAAAGGGATACGGAAGCTGTTTAATTTGATTTTCCGTAATTAACCAGTTATTTTTCATGATTGATTAATAAGGATGAAAATCTCTCTTTATTTTTTAACTTGATAGTGATGTGCCGTGTCCCTATAACCTTTCGCAAGAATACTGGCGGAGCCTATTGAAATGAAAAAGATTGATTATTTGATTAAAGTGTTATTTTAGGTATATATACTATAATACAGAGTAACATACATGGAAAGGAACGATGGAATATGGCAAAGTTACAAATTGGAGTTGTTGGTGTGGGCGTTATGGGAAAAAGCCTCGCACTTAACTTTGAGAGCAAAGGGTATTCTGTGGCCCTATATGATATTTCAAAGGAAAAAGTTGATGAAATCATTGAGGAAAACCGTGGTAAAAACTTAGTTGGTACTCATATAATTGAAGAGTTTGTTAACTCACTTGAATCACCTAGAAAGATTTTATTAATGGTGAATGCAGGGGAAATTACAGATAAGGCGATTGATTCTCTAGTTCCTCACCTCGATAACGGTGATATTTTAATTGACGGTGGTAATACATACTTTGTCGATACAATTCGCCGAAACAAACGTCTTGCCGAAGAAGGAATCAATTTCATCGGGGCAGGTGTGTCAGGTGGCGAAGAGGGTGCATTGAAGGGACCATCTATTATGCCAGGCGGACAGAAGGATGCATACGAAAAAGTAAAAGATATGCTTGAAAACATCTCCGCAAAAGTGAATAACGAGCCTTGCTGTTCTTATATCGGACCTAATGGGGCAGGCCACTATGTAAAGATGGTTCACAACGGTATTGAGTATGGAGATATGCAATTAATTTGTGAAGCATATTTCTTCTTGAAACAAACACTTGATTTGACTGCAGAAGAGTTCCATGAAATATTTGCTGAATGGAATAAAGGTGAACTGAACAGCTATCTAATTGAGATTACAGCCGATATCTTCAAGAAGAAAGATGAAGAAACTGGTAAGCCATTAGTGGATGTTATTCTTGATACTGCAGGACAAAAGGGTACAGGGAAATGGACAAGCCAAAGCGCACTTGATTTAGGTATCTCTCTGCCGATTATCACGGAATCTGTATTTGCACGTTGCATTTCTGCTTTAAAAGAAGAGCGTGTGAACGCAAGCAAAGTTTTATCTGGCCCTAAAGATAAAACAGCAATTGAAGTTGAAAAAGCTGAATTAATTGAAGCAGTGCGCCAAGCTTTATATATGAGTAAAATTTGTTCTTATGCACAAGGATTCACGCAATTGAAGGCAGCTTCTGAGGAATATGATTGGAACCTTGATTTTGGAAGCATTTCTATGCTTTGGAGAGGCGGATGTATTATCCGTGCTGCCTTTTTACAGAACATTAAAGAGGCTTATGAAACAAACACTGAACTACCGAACCTTTTACTTGATCCATACTTTAAAGAAATTGTAGAGTCATATCAAGGTGGATTACGCCAAATTATCTCAATGGCGGTACAACAGGGCATTCCGATACCTGCATTTTCAGCAGCAATTTCTTATTATGACAGCTATCGTACTGCCAAACTACCTGCCAACTTGTTACAAGCGCAGCGCGATTATTTTGGAGCGCATACGTATAAACGAGTAGATAAAGAAGGTACATTCCATACAAAATGGATATAAAATAAGAAATGGACTAAGATTAAATTCTTAGTCCATTTTTCATCCCACAATTCGCAGGCTATAAGACTCCCACTGATGGAAGTTCACTTTAAACGAATGACCGAATCAAAATGCGTTTATTTTTCCCATTTAGATGAAAAACTACATAGCCTTATCGGGGCTATAAACTCTTATTTGAAACTAAATAGCCTTATCATGGCTATAAACTCTTATTTGAAACTATATTGCTTTATCGGGGCTATAAACTCTTATTTGAAACTATATAGCCTTATCATGGCTATAAACTCTTATTTGAAACTATATAGCCTTATCATGGCTATAAACTCTTATTTGAAACTATATAGCCTTATCATGGCTATAAACTCTTATTTGAAACTATATAGC